>CAZFNT010000739.1:0-1899 GCA_964520315.1 uncultured Gemmatimonadota bacterium | reverse complement strand
GGTGAACGACTGCAGCGAGCCGGAGCATCCGATCTCGATCATGCTCGCCGCCGGCACGGACGACCCGATCGTGCCGTACGAAGGTGGAGAGCTGGCTTTCAATCGGGGAACGGTTCTGTCGGCACACGACACAATTCGGCTCTGGGCCAACTTCCTCCAGGTCGACCCCACTCCCTCGATCGAGCTCTTTCCAGATACAGTTCCCGGAGACCATTGCACCGTCACCCGCTACCTCTTCACCGGTGGGGTCGAAGGCACCGAAATCGCCTACGACATTGTCGATGGCGGCGGACACGCGTGGCCCGGCCCGACACAATTCAGTTGGTTCTGGCGCTTATTGAACGGATGGAAGAATCAAGATGTTGTGTATGTGGATGAATCATGGGAGTTCTTTCAGCGACATACTTTGGGTAGCTAGACTGCGTTGTTCTCTTTACGAGCCGTATCGTGAGTCCGAGCTACAACAGCCTACCTGAAGCCCTCGACCACGCGCTGTACTCGACCAATCCAGCGGAGCGAGACCGCGCTCGCGCGCATTTGCGAGCCCACGCCGACACGGAAAGCGTCGCATCGATCACCGAGCTGCTCGGGGCCGAAACGCGCCTGACCCGCCGCCGCGCCGAGCGGGTTCTGTGGGAGCTGCCGGTCCCGCTCACCCGCCCGGAGCTCGAGAGACTCGCGTTGGATCGATCGGGCCATCATGCGGATAGGGCCCGCGCAATCGCGGCCCGTCTGCTGGCGGCCCAATCGGGCGAAGATGCCGAGCTCGCGGAGCGGATTCTGGAGGACGGTGCACCCCGCGTGCGACGAGCGGTCTTGACGATGTCGACGCCGGCCGCGGCGCTGGAGCGCGCGATCGGCGATTCCGACCGCTCGGTGGCGGAGCGAGCCGCCGAGATCGTCTGCCGGCGCGGGGAGCAAGGTACGCTCGACTCGGCCGCGCTTCGCTGTGCGATCGACCGGCATCGACCGCCACCCGAGGCGCTGCTGCGGGCACTGGCCACGATCGATCCGGCGGCGAGCGAGATCTGCTCTCGGGCCCTCGAAGGCGATCAGCTTGCGCTGGACCATGCGAGCGATCCGACGACCTTGCGGGCGCTGTTGGCCACCGAGCATCGGGCATCGGCGGCCTGGGGGTTGGCGCGCGCGAGGGCGATTCGCGAGGAGCTCGCCGATGAGCTCATACGCGATCCAGACGCAAGGGTGCGCTCCGCTACGGCGCGGGCTCTGGCACCCGAGGATTCCCGACTCGCTACACTCGCGAGGGACGAAGACGACGGGGTCGCGTGGATCGCTCGCCGAACAGGTCGCGGCGACTTCAGGGCAGTTGCGATCAGCCTGCGCCGCGGGCGGCACGAACGATCCCGCATGCTGTCCGCCACCCCTCCTTATGGGATCAAGGGGGAAGAAACATCGAGCGGCTCCCCCCCCGTCTCCCGGCTCGATGCCGCACTCGCTCTTTGCCAGACCCGTCTCGACGTCAATCTCGGCGCCGCCGTGCGCAGCGCCGACGCCGCTGGCCTGCGGGAGGTCTTTCTGGTGGGGCGGGGAGATCTCCAGCGGGCTGCCTCGCGGGGGATCGACGAGGTGCTTCCGGTCAGCGTCGTGGCCGATCCGGCTGCTCTGATTCGCGCGGCGCGGTTGGGGGGCTACCAGATCGTCGGGATCCAGCAAACGCCGGCCAGCCACTCCCACCACCGAGCGCCCTATCCACCGCGGCCGCTATTCGTCGCGGGCGCCGAGGCCGAAGGGCTGCCGATGGCGCTGCGCGTTGGTGCCGATCTCTTAGTGGAGATTCCGCATTTCGGTGCGATCGACAGCCTGAACGTCGCGGCGGCGGTGAGCGTGGTGCTTTTCGAGTGGCGAATGGGGGTGGAAGAGGCAAGAAAAGCGGTGCTC
>CAZFNT010000738.1:0-1902 GCA_964520315.1 uncultured Gemmatimonadota bacterium | reverse complement strand
TCTCTACAACGACGGCGCCGACTATGTGGGCCTCTATCGCACTGACGACGGTGGAAACACTTGGACCGACGCCGATCCGGCCAAGAGGCTGAGCGATGCCGGGTACGGCTTCAGTTGGTACTTCGGGCAGGTGCGCGTGCACCCGAGCGATCCGGACATCGTCTACGCGCTCGATGTGGCCTTCAGTCGATCGAGCGACGGAGGATCGTCGTGGCCGATAATGTACGGTTATGGCGGGCCGGAGATCCTGCACGTAGATCATCACGCTTTGGCGTTTCATCCCGATGATCCCTCATATCTGGTGGAAGGGAACGATGGCGGCATCAATATTTCCACCAACGGGGGGCAGAGCTGGAGCAAGGTGGCCAGCCTGCCGGTAACGCAGTTCTACGAGATCGGCCTCGATGCGCAGCGCCCCGAACGGCTCTACGGAGGCACCCAAGACAACGGCACATTGCGGACGAAGACCGGAGCGATCGACGACTGGGAGGAGATCTACGGAGGAGACGGCTTCTATGTCAATGTCAATCTGGACGACTACAGAGAGATCTATGCGGAGTCACAATTCGGCTTTCTGGGCAAGACCACGAATGACGCGGCGAGCTGGAATTATGGGGTCCTGAGCGGGATCAACCCCCTTGAGCCGACCAACTGGTCGACGCCGGTGGTGATCGATCCGAGCGACGGGAATACGCTCTACTATGGAACCGATCGGGTGTATCGGAGCACGAATGGGGCGGGTGTCTGGACCGCGATCAGTGGCGATCTCACCGATGGACTGCCCGATACACGCTTGGGCACGGTCACCACGATAGCGGTGGCGCCAACGAATTCGGCCGTGATCTGGGCGGGGACCGACGACAGCCATGTTTGGGTGACGAGCGATGGCGGCGGTAGTTGGAACGATGTGTCTTCAGTCTTGCCGACCCGCTGGGTTACGCGCGTTGTCGTCGATCCTAGCGACGACGAGACCGCGTACGTCGCATTCTCGGGTCTGAAATGGCATGATCCGGAGCCTCATATCTTCAAGACCACCGATAGTGGGGTGAGCTGGAACGACGTGAGCGACAATCTTCCCTCGATCCCGATCAACGCGCTCGCGATCGACAATCAGGATCCGAGCGTGATCTTCGTCGGCACCGACGCGGGCGCATGGGTGAGCGTGATCGACGGCGAGCAGTGGGAAGTGCTTGGGAGCGGTCTGCCTTTGGTCTCGATCTACGACCTGAAGGTGCATCCTACCGAGCGCTTTCTCGCCGCGGGGACGCATGGGCGGTCGATGTACAAGCTCGCGCTGCCCGAGGGTGTGGGTGTGGAAGGCGGCGAGGAGACGAGTGTCGCCGGGCGGGCGATTCGTCTGCACGCGAGTGCGCCGAACCCCTTCAACCCCTCGACGACGATTCGGTTCGCGCTGGGGGAGGCGGGAGCTGTGCGGTTGGTGGTCTACGACGCGGCCGGACGGAAGGTGCGAGTGCTGGAAGATGGGCACAAGGCCGCGGGGGAACACGCGAGCCGCTGGGATGGCAAGAACGATGCCGGCCGAGGGGTGACTTCGGGGCGTTATGTGGTTGTGTTGGAGGCGCTGGGGCGGCAGGAGACCGGGAGTTTGGTTTTGGTGGAGTAGCTGGTCGAGTGGCTCCACGCAGCAGGCCTGGGTCGGCGAAGAAACAAAACTCTAGCCAACTATGCCCAACACCGGCTGGAACAGTGGCCATTCTGGCAAGAAGAACCACGACTCAACATCCCTCGGTGGAGCGGCTCATGCATGAACTTGGGGAGGATATCCGGCTCGCTCGGCTGCGTCGCCACTTCTCGATGAAGATGGTAGCGGAACGGGCAGGTATGTCGCGCACCACGCTGCGCGCCATCGAACAAGGCCAGGCGGGCGTCACTATTGGAGCT
>CAZFNT010000737.1:0-1903 GCA_964520315.1 uncultured Gemmatimonadota bacterium | reverse complement strand
CTCGAGAGCCTCGGCATCGACTACCTGGACCGCCGCAACGGACTTATCGAGTCGGTGACGCTTGGCCGGGTGGCGCGCCGCTTTCTCGACCCGGACGGGCTCACCGTCGTCGTCGTCGGCGAACCCGATGGCCTCGCCGCCAAAGAGCGGGCGCTCATCAAGTGGGTCGCACGGCTCGAATGCATGGTGACCGACACCGAGGCCGAGGCGTTGGTGCTCGAGGCGAGCCTGGTCAAGCACCACAAACCTCGCTACAACATCTATCTCAAGGACGACAAATCCTACCCCTACATTCAGGTCTCGAATGAGGAGTTCCCGCGCATTCGAAAGACCCGGCGGATCGTTCGGGACGGCTCGCGATACTACGGTCCCTTCATATCGGTGAAGGATATGAACGCGATGCTCAAGACAGCGAGTCGCCTCTTCTATGCGCGATCGTGCGATGAGAAGCTGCCTTTCCCTCCCCATCGCCGCGAGTGTCTCGATTACCACATCGGTCGCTGCCTGGCCCCCTGCACCGAGAAAGTGTCGGCGGAGGACTATTCAGCGATGATCAACCAGGCGGAGCGCCTTCTCTCGGGTCGACCGGAGCACCTGGCCACCGATCTCGAGGAGCGGATGCACTCAAGCGCCGAGAAACTCGATTTCGAGCGCGCGGCGCTGCTCCGGGACCAGATTCGTGGGATCAAGCGGGTGGCGGCCGCGCAGCGGGTGGTAATGGATGGCGGCGAAGAGATCGACGCGGTGGCGCTGGTGGAGCGAGCTCCGCTCGTTCTGGCGCTCGTGCTCGAAGTGCGCTCCGGCAAGTTGGTGGGCCGCCGGGCGCATCGGCTGACCGCCGCCGAGAGCTGGTCGGCGGAGGAGAAGCTGGCCGCGTTCATCAAACAACACTATTTGGGCGGTCGCGACGTGCCCCCTACCCTTCTGCTGAACCGTTCACTCCCGGATTCGCGGCCTCTGGCGGACGCGCTCTCATCGGCGCGCGGGGCGAGGGTCGAGCTCTCGCGCCCACTGCGAGGCGATCGACGGAAGCTGATCGAGATGGCGGAGACCCAGGGCGAGCATTTGCTGCACGAACACGCACTCAACCGCTCAGATCGATGGGAGCAAGACGCACTTCGCGACCTCGCCGCAGCCCTTGAGCTGGAGGACCCGCCCGCGCGTATCGAAGGCTTCGACATCTCTCATGTGCAAGGAGCGCACGCGGTGGCGGGCATGGTCGTCTTCATCGACGGCGGTTCCGATCGAAGCGAATACCGTCGCTTCAAGATCCGGGGGGAGCACGGCAACGACGATTTCGCGAGCATGCGCGAGGTCGTTTCGCGAAGGTACGAGCGGGTGCGCGAAGAGGGCTTGGAATCGCCAGGATTGATCCTCATCGACGGTGGAAAAGGGCAGCTCAGCGCGGCCGTCACCGCTCTGGAGCAGTGCGGGATGGACCAGATTCCAGTCTTCGGCCTCGCCAAGCGGCTCGAAGAGGTGTTCCGCCCCGGTTCCTCGAATCCGATCCCTATAGCGCCCGCCTCCACCGGCCATCTGCTCCTTCGCCGCGTCCGCGACGAAGCTCATCGCTACGCAGTGACCTACCACCGATCACTCAGAGGAAAGGCTGGTCTCGAATCCCAGCTCGACGCGATCCCCGGCGTCGGAGCGGAGCGGCGGCGGCGCCTCCTCACCCGCTTCGGTTCGGTCTCGGCGATCGAGGCGGCCGGCTACGAGGCCGTGGCCGCCGTACCTGGAATCGGACATACGCTGGCGCGGCGGATCATTCTCGACCTATCTGGTCACTAGCTCGGCCTGAGTCGCCACTACTCCCGGCACCGCCTCTTCCGGCCCCGTCAGGACCGAAGGCCAGAGCCCCAGCAGAAGGATTCCGAGGACCGAAACCGCCGCGGCCATTCTC
>CAZFNT010000736.1:0-1912 GCA_964520315.1 uncultured Gemmatimonadota bacterium | reverse complement strand
GATGTTGGCGCGGAATCGACCCGTCCGGGGGCGGACGAGATTCCGGTGGCCGAGGAGCTCGATCGACTGATGCCTGTGTTGGAGAGCCTGCTCGGCGCTCTCGATGTGCCGATCTCGGTCGACACCAGCAAAGCCGAGGTGGCCCGTGAAGTGCTGGGCCTCGGATGCCACGCGATCAACGACGTGAGGGCCCTTCGAGATGCGGCGATGGCCGAGGCGATCGCTGAGGCCGGGGCGGGTGTGGTGCTAATGCATATGAAGGGTGAGCCGCGAACGATGCAGGCGTCTCCCCACTACGACGATGTCGTCGGCGAGGTGCGGCACTTCCTGGCGGGGGCGATCGAGCGTGCGCGCGCCGCGGGCATCGCGTCTTCGGCAATTGTCGTCGATCCTGGAATCGGATTCGGAAAGACGGTGGACCACAACGTTGCTTTGCTCGCGCGCTTGAACGAATTGGCGGATCTGGGTCTTCCGGTGCTCGTGGGGACCTCGAGAAAATCGTTCATCGGATCGATCACCGAAAGGGGGCTGGACGATCGTCTGGCCGGAACGATTTCAAGTGTCGCGATCTCGGTGTTGCGAGGAGCGGCCGCCGTGCGAGTGCACGACGTTCGGCAGGCGGTCGATTCGGTGCGCATCGCGACTCTCGTCGGGCAGGCGAGTGCATCGCGGGAGCCCGCGATATGATCCACGTCGACCAAGGCGCCCTGTGGATCGGTTTTCTCGCTATCCGTCCGATCGAC
Organism: uncultured Gemmatimonadota bacterium; assembly: GCA_964520315.1. Lineage (GTDB taxonomy): Bacteria. The sequence goes on along the minus strand of CAZFNT010000736.1, from coordinate 1,169 downwards.
GTGGTCGACGTGGCGGTCGTGAGCTTTCTCACCTACAAACTTTTCGGTCTCATTCGCGGTACGCGCGCCGTGCCGATGTTCATCGGTCTTCTCTTGATCGTTATTGTGTCGGTTCTGGCCGATACACTACGGCTCGATGGACTGAACTATCTCGTTTCTCATGTGCGCACGGTGTTTCTGGTGGCTTTCGTGATCGTCTTCCAGCCAGAGCTCAGGCGTGTGTTGTCCATGCTGGGTGAGAGCCGATTGCTGGCCAGGTACTTCACGATCGAACGCGACGACGCGGTCGAAGAGGTGGTCTTGGCGGCGAGCAAGATGTCACGGCTCTCCATCGGCGCGTTGATAGTGCTGGAACGAGACGTCGGCTTCAGGAGTATCGTCGAGAAGGGTACGGCGATTCGAGCAAAGGTGTCGGCAGAGCTGCTGACAACGATCTTCACTCCGAACACGCCGCTCCACGATGGCGCGGTGGTGGTGCGCGGGGATCAGATCGTGGCAGCGGCGTGCATTCTGCCGCTGACACAGAATCCGGTGGTCGAGAAGTCGCTCGGAACGAGACACCGGGCTGCTCTGGGGCTTTCGGAAGAGACCGACGCGGTGGTCGTGATCGTTTCGGAGGAGACGCGCCAGATATCTCTTGCCCATCGCGGCGCCATCGAGATGGGCTTGACGGCCGACGAGCTGCGGACCCGCCTCGCGGAGCAGTTCGACCAGGCGTGGGAGATGGCCGGCGCAGCGGAGTAGTGCGCTATTCGGCGTGCGCGGCGCCCAACTGCCCGCACGCCCCACAGACATCGCGCCCTCGGTGCCAGCGCATTGTCACGGTCTTGACTCGTCGTTTCACACGATCCTGAAAACGTTGCGTCGTTGTCTCGGAAGGCGCGGTGTACGGGCTGCCCTCGATCGGATTGTGGGGGATCAGGTTCACTTTAGAGCCCAGCGGCGCGAGCAGGCGTCCGAGGGCATCGGCCTGCTCGATGGCATCGTTGACGCCTGCGAGCAAGACATATTCGAAGGTCACCGCACGGCGAGATCCGCATCGATCGGCGTAGGCGCGGGCCGCTTCGAGGAGTGTGTGGATCGGGTAGCGACGATTGATCGGCATGAGTTCGTCACGCAGCTCGTCGGTTGGAGCGTTGAGCGAGACCGCGAGGCCGACGGCGGAGCCC
>CAZFNT010000735.1:0-1914 GCA_964520315.1 uncultured Gemmatimonadota bacterium | reverse complement strand
GCCCAGTCAAATCGATCGTCCGGCACCCGCTCAGTCAGATATCCCGGCATCAAAATCACCGGCCGAATCACACCCGCGATCGCCGGCGACTCCAACCCGTCCGTCACCAGCAACCGAGGCATGCCCGACAGCCCCAGCCGCGCCGCAACCTCCCCATATCGCTCGACCACCGCATCATCCGCCGCCCGTGCCCCGCCAACCCCATCATCCGTCGGATCGAGGGCCGCACATACTGCTCGAAGCTGATGAGCGTCGACACCGGATAGCCCGGTAGCCCGAAGACCGGCTTGCCCCCGGCCACCCCGAAGAGCAAGGGCTTCCCAGGTTTCTGCTTCACCCGCCAGAAGCTTCGCTCCATCCCCGCCGCCTCGAGTGCATCGAGCACGTAGTCGCGGTCTCCCACCGACACTCCCGCCGAGGTCACCAGGCAGTCGGATTCGTCGAGCCCCTTGCGCACCAGCTCTTCGGTGTGCTCCCGCTCATCGCGTGCGGTGCCCAGGTTGAGCGGGACGCCGCCGGCCTCGCGGATCGCCGCCCGAAGCGCCGGCCCGTTCGAATCTCGGATCTGCCCCGGTCCCGGCTTCTCTCCCGGCGGCACGATCTCATCGCCGGTCGTGAGCGCAGCCACCACCGGGCGCTTGAACACAGGCACCGGCTCGCACCCCGCCGATGCCAGGAGCCCTATCTCCGCCGAGCCGATCGGCGTTCCGGCACGCAGAACGACGCAGCCTTCACTCAGATCCTCGCCGGCGAAGCGCACATGCTGCCCCGCCGAGGGAGAGTCGCGAATCTCCACCATCTCTCGCGAGGGAGACGCCGTCTTCTCCACCATCACCACCGAGTCGGCCCCCTCCGGCATAGGCGCTCCGGTCATGATCCTCGCCGCCTCGCCCGCGCCGATCTCCCGGCTCGGAAGCTGCCCCGCCATGATCTCTTCAACCACCCTGAGCGTCGTCGTCCCCACGTCCAAATCGCCCGCCCGCACCGCGAAACCATCCATCGCCGAGCAATCGCGCGGCGGCACCGACACATCGGAGCGCATGTCGGTCGCCAAGACCATGCCGAACGCCTCGTCCAAGGGCGAACGCACCGCCGGCATCCGCCGAATCGCCTGCTCCACCCTCTCCCGTGCCTCGCTGACCTCGATCATCGTGTCCACCTTCCGCTGCGTCCCCCCTCCTTCACAAGGAGCCGTACTCCCCCGATCTCCATCGCCCGATCGACCGCCTTCAGCATGTCGTAGAGCGTCAGGAGCGCCCCGCTCACCGCCGTCAGCGCTTCCATCTCGACTCCGGTCCGCCCGGTGGCCATCGCCGCCGCTCTCACCACGAATCCCGGCCCTTTCCAGTCTCCATCGCCGGACTCCTCCCCAGCCGTTCCACCAACCGGCCTGATCTCCACCACCACCGAGTCGACCGCCACCGCGTGACAGAGCGGAATCCACTCCGAAGTGCGCTTGGCCGCCGAGATCCCCGCGATCCGCGCCGCCGCAAGCACATCTCCCTTGGCCGCCCGGTTCTCCACCACTCGGTCCACCGCTTCGGCGGAAGTCGCGATCCGACCCTCCGCCACCGCTCTCCGCCGGGTCACATCTTTCTCGCCCACGTCCACCATCTTGACCCTCCCGCTCCCGTCCACATGGGTCATTCCGGGTTTTCGAGTGGCGCTCATTCTCTTTCTCTTTCTTCGCGGAACCCTGACGCTATCCTGCGCTCGTGCGAATCTTGCGAGTCCACAACCTCTACAGGCCGGTCGGCGGAGCGGAATTCTACCTGCTCCGAACGAGCGAAGCCCTCGAAGAGATGGGGCACGAGGTGATCATCGCCTCGCCCGACGACGATCGGGCGCCCTATCACCACTCCGATCGCATCGAATTAACCCTTCCCCGCGCCCGTGGATTGACCACCGGACGCC
>CAZFNT010000734.1:0-1914 GCA_964520315.1 uncultured Gemmatimonadota bacterium | reverse complement strand
GCGGTCTGCACGACGAAGAAGCCGTCGCCCGAGAGAGCGAGGTCCAGAGGAGCGCCGGTTTGGCGCAAGGAACCCTGGCCGAAGTCGGTGACGATGCGTTCACTGAGCGCCAATCCTTGATCATCGGGCGCCGCGGAGTCGTCTCGTGTGCGGAGGATCTCGACAAAGAGGCGATCCCGCTTGAAGGCAGGAGTGTTCACATTGGCTAGGTTGTTCGAGATCACGGCCTGTTGGTTGATGCGTGGAATCAGCGCGAGGGCGGCATGACGAAGTCCTTTGACCATCTCGTCTCCTCATCTGAGGCGGGCGGTGAACGCAATAACTGTGCCACCGACCCGACCATGTTGCGGCGCAAGGGGAAGTGCGTTGCGTGTAAGTTCCTTCGTGAAGGGGCGTGATTCGAGACTGTGTTGTCGTCGGCAGGATGTGCCGGGTCGGGGAGCAATAAATGCCTATACCGAAACGACGGACGCGTGGGTGCGGGCCAACCGGGCTGCATCGGCGGCCCGCTCGACGAGCGCCACCGGTGACTCATCATCTCCGCGCAGCTCCGCCGTGCCGCCTGAGACGCGTAGTCCAGGTCCGCGATCGACTGGGATGCGAGCTATTCCATGGGCACAACGCTGCACCAGTTCGCGTGCGCCTTCGGGTGAGACGTTGGGCAGAGCGAGAATGAACTCATTGCCTCTTCTGCGTCCCGCGCCATGGCCTTCGCCGAGATGCCGGTGAATGACGCGGCCGGCTTCGGCAAGCGCCCTTTCGGCTTCGGGAACGCCGACTTCTTCGCTGATCGCGTCAAGTTCGAGCAACTCGAGAGCACCTACGCAGAGCGTGCGATTGTGGCGCCGGGCATGGTGAAATTCTTCGCGAATCCGTCTGACGACGCCTCGGTCGCTGAGCAGTCCCGTTAGATCGTCCGGTCTTAGCGCGCCGGAGAGCGCCAGATGGCTGTGCATGCGGGTCAAGATGGCCCCGAAAGGGGGCGCGATCGTCGAGAGGAGCTTGAGATCACTCGTGTCGAATGCATCTCGAACGGTATGAGAGAGATTGAGTACACCCGCGACCCGGTCGTTGTGGGGCAACGCGATCGAGATGAAGCTCCGAACGTACGATTTCGAGTGTTCCGGGTTGGGATGGATGTTGGTAAGCAGCACTTGGGCGCCATGGCCGGCGACCCAGGAACTGAATCCCATCCCCTTTCCGAACTCGAATCGGTCCAAGAGATCTACCACCGGACCGTTGCGGTAGACAACCGAGAGCTTGGAGCCGTCGATGATGTTTTGAAAGAGAGTGACCCCGTGAAAAGGTATCTCTCGATCGATGATCTGGAGCAGGCGTTCATAGCTGAGATGCGGACTGTCGTTCAGCGAGCGCAGGATCGCGAGCAACAGACGCTTCGCTCGAACCTCTAGTACCGGATCGACGTGTTCACAAGGCTCAGCCAATGTCAGGACCATCGCGCGGAAATCGCGAATTGTGAAGACACTCTCGATCGGCAGCTCGTCCAGCATGGTCGCTACGCTACGGCTCAGGAGGTCAAGAGTCGTGTCGGCCTCCGCTCTTTTCATTGAGCTTCTCCCCCAAGGCTTTCCATGTCGATGCTCAGACCGTCATCGGATAGCCGAGCGCGCGTCGCGCCTCCGGTAGAAACTGTTTCCATCACGGCATCGTTGACACGGATGAGGACACCTGTTTGGACTGTCTCGGTCGCCACGATGGAGCCGGACCCTGCGTTATCTCGCGCCATGCGTGTGATCCGCTCCTCTTCCGAGACGAGTTGCGCCAGCCGCCCTCCGACGAGGGACTGCTGGGCTCGGATCTGAGCAAGCTCGGGCGACTCCTGGTCGCTCTCTTCCTGGAGCGCACCGCGAGGACGGAATCGAAGACTGGCGCGGTCCAGGGCCGCCCACTCCT
>CAZFNT010000733.1:0-1922 GCA_964520315.1 uncultured Gemmatimonadota bacterium | reverse complement strand
GATCCCATCAACTGACCAACTGCATCCTCTGGGGGAACGAACCGAATGAGATTTCCGGAGCCCACGACTATCCCGGCGATCCAACGATCACTTACAGCGACATCGAAGGGGGCTGGGACGGCGTCGGCAACATAGACATCGATCCTCTCTTCGTCTCCCTCCCGGGGTTCGCCAATCTCCTGCGCCCCGGCTCCCCCTGCGTCGATGCCGGCGCCCCCTCGATCGAAGACGGCATCTCCGACCAGCATCCACGATGGCCGGGCTGGTATCCGAACGGCGTGAGATCGGACATGGATGCGTACGGCGGGCCAGGAAACACGGGCTGGCTGCCGTAGCAACCGGACAATGATGGGGCCGAGCACCCTGATTCCCACCGGTTTCGGGCTTTCCCTGCCCCGCCGACGGAGAGGCACGGGGGAATCGAAGGTTGTTGCCACCCTACGGCCCCGCGCGGCTCCAGTTACAATGGGCCGTCGCGCATGACCGAGGTGCCCCAGGAACTCGAGCCCGGAGATCGAATATGTCCCGCCCCACTCTTCTCGCGGCCCCCCTCGCGGCCCTGATGCTCATCCACGGCGCCGCAACCGGCGCGACGCCGCCCGGTGAGACCGGTCCTCAAGAATGGGGATTCCGTCAGGAGTGGATCACCGACCAAGTGATGCAGAGCACCTTCACCGCGTCCGTCTACTACCCCGCGCAGGAGCAAGGAACGCAGGCGCCGCTCGATCCCTCGCTCGGCCCTTATCCCGGCGTCGCCTTCGGCCACGGATTCACCCTGACGCGCAAGCGATACGATTTCTATGGTCGGCACCTTGCGACACATGGCTACGTAATTGTGTTGCTCAACTTCACCGACCTGAACAACGCGCGCCAACGCAGTGAGCTCAGCGCCTGCCTCACCTGGCTGGAGGAGCAGAACGGCGACTCCGAATCTTGGCTCTTCGGAGCGATCGACGACGAGCATTTCGCGGTCGCTGGGCACTCCATGGGCGGAGGGGTGGCGGTGCAGGTGGCGGGAGAGGATGCTCGGGTCGATGCCTGCGCACCCCTTGCTCCCGGCACCACCGCACAAGAGATGAGCGCAGTGAGCGTGCCGGTGATGATCCTGGCCGGCGATCGTGATCAGCTCATTCCGATCGATGACTTGCGCGCGAGCTATGCTGGCGCCAATCCGCCCTCTTCGATGGTGACGATTCTGGGGGGAAATCACAATCAGTTCATGGATGTCTCCTATTTCTGGGAGGATCTCTTCGACGGCAACCCCACCATCTCGCGCGCCGAGCAACAGCGCCTCACCAACCTCTACTCGACGGCGCATTTCGGCTACCACCTCAAAGGCGTCGGCGAATACCGCAGCTACCTCTACGGCTACCGAGGATCCGCCGACCCGGGTATCGATCGCGACGCTGATTCCGGCGAGGCCCTGGACCTCCTGATCGAACCCGCGGCACTCGAAGTGAGTCGCGGAGAGGAGCTCGAGTTCACCGTCACCATCACCAACCGCGAGGCGGGAGCCCACGCGCCAAGCGTCCGTACATTGGTCCGATTCGGCGGCCAGACACGGCTCGATCCGGCCCTGGGACCGCTCACGGTGGCGCTCGATCCAGAAGAGACTCGGGTCTTCTCGACCGCACAAACGGTTCCGCAAACGGCACCTGAGATCGAGATGGACTATGCGGTCATGCTCGAAGAGGGGCCGTTGATGATCGAGGATTCCTTTGCGGCCACTGTGGTGCCGGGTCGATAGTGTGGCGGGCCGGGCTTGATGGTCTCCGCGGCCCGTCCGGCGGTGTCAAGAAGCCGGCGGGCGGTTTTCGAGCCCGGCCGCTCGTAGCAAGCGGCACGTGCCCTCGAAACTGATGTCCCCGGATGTTCCCCCGTTTTCGTAGACACTTTTCTTATGCTGCTTTTGTTCCAAGGGT
>CAZFNT010000732.1:0-1922 GCA_964520315.1 uncultured Gemmatimonadota bacterium | reverse complement strand
CGCTTGCCCTGGGCGAGAGTCGACGAAGTGATGGCCGAGCTGGAGCTGCCCCGCTTCGGGGATACACGCGTCGGCCATCTATCGCGGGGATGGAGGCAGCGGACGGGCGTGGCGAGAGCGATTCTGCACCGGCCCGAGCTTCTGCTCCTCGACGAGCCCTTCAGCGGCCTCGACCTTCGCGCCACCAGGCTCCTGCGCGAGCTCTTGGGGCGACTCACCCAAGCGAATCGCTCGATCTTACTGACCACACACGATCTCGGCGCGGCCAGAGAGCTGGCCGATCGGGTCATCGTGCTCGATCGTCGCATCATCGCCTTCGACGGGCCGACCTCCGAGCTCTCCGCCGCCGACCTCGATGCGCTTCTCGGCGGCCGGCTCCCAGCCGCGGTTCCTCCCTCATGAGCGAGCTGCTCCGCGACGCGCGCCTGATCGCCGCCAAAGACCTCGCGGTCGAGCTGCGCTCCAAGCAGATGCTCACCGCCGCCGGCGTTTTCGGAGTGCTGATCCTGGTGGTCTTCAACCTCGGATTCCACCCCGACGAGCGGGACCCGATCGCGATGACGCCGGGTGTGCTCTGGGCGGCCTTCCTCTTCGCCGGCAATCTGGCGCTCGAGCGCTCCCTCTCGATGGAGCGGAGCGACGGGTGCATCCGCGGGCTGCTTGTGAGCCCGATCGATCGAGGCGCGATCTACCTCGGCAAGTTCGCCGCCAATCTGGGCATCCTGCTCGTCGTCGAGGCATTCCTGCTCATCCTGCACCTGCTCTTCTTCTCGATGGTGCTGAGCCCGGAGCAGTGGCTGCTCCTCGCCTCGCTCGCGCTCCTGGGAAGCGCGGGCTACGTCGCGGTCGGCACCCTGATGACCGCGGTGGCTGGGGGAACCGGGCACAAGGAGCTCGTTCTTCCGCTGCTTCTCATCCCTCTGGCGGCCCCGATTCTGATCAGCGCGGTGCGCGCGACCACCGCCCTGCTACACGGAGCCGGCTGGGGCGATCTCCTCTTCTGGTTTCAACTGATGCTGGCTTACGATGGCGTTTTCCTGACCGCCGGTTTTCTTCTTTTCGAATTCGCCGTCGAGGAGTGACGTGGACTCCAGCCCCTTCCTGAATCTGCTGAAACGCGGGAGCAACATCGCGGGCGTCGCCGCCCTGGTTCTCCTCTGTGTGCATCTATACGCGGCTTTTTTCGTCGCGCCGGAAGAGGCGGTGCAGGGAGCGATTCAGCGGATCTTCTATGTGCACGTGCCCGCCGCCGTCAACGCCTTCGCGGCCTTCATCGTGGCCGGCATCGGCAGCGTCGCCTATCTCTGGAAGCGAAGTCGGGCATGGGATATGACCGCGGCGGCGGCGGCCGAAGTGGGTGTCTTCTGGGGCGCGATCGTGCTCATCACCGGTCCCCTCTGGGCGAAGCCGGTCTGGGGCGCCTGGTGGACCTGGGACGCCCGCCTCACATCGACCCTCATCCTCTGGCTGACATTCGTGGCCTATCGCCTCGTGCGGGAGCTGGCGGGCGGCGGCGAGAAGGGCGCCCGTTTCGCCGCGATCCTGGCGATTGTCGGCACCCTCAACATTCCCTTCGTGAAGATCTCGACCGAGAAGTTCCGCACGCTGCATCCGGGCAATGTGGCGAAAGCGGGCCTCGACCCGACGATGCACAAGGTGTTATTCCTCGGCATGGGGACCTTCTTCCTGTTCACGCTCTTTCTTCTAGGCAAGCGGATCTTGCTCGAGGAGCTGAGGGACGAGCGGCTGGCGATCGAGCTGGAGGGATCGTGATGGAGACGACGGGCAGGATCGCGCTTCACGTGGCGTTGGCGTACGGCGTGACAGTGGCGGGTCTGGCCTTCTACGCGTGGTCGGTGCTGAGGCGGATTCGGAGGGAGAGGGGGAGGATCGGGGCGTTGCGGGCCAGTCGAATAGATCCC
>CAZFNT010000731.1:0-1930 GCA_964520315.1 uncultured Gemmatimonadota bacterium | reverse complement strand
ATTCTCGATCCCGAGATGCAGGTGGAGGCGGGCGCCGTGCTGCGCGAGCGCGTTCGCGACGAACAGGGCGGTTACCGCAGCCAGTCCCTTCCGGTGCATCTCTCTCTCGAGGGGAAGTTCTTCTCCGACCTGACCTACCAATTCACCGATCTATCCGAGGGACGCGCGCCGATTCCGATCGAAGACATGATTCTGCTCCTCACTTTCGGTCGCCGGCGCGCGGCCATCGATCAAGGAGGGCTCTACGACCAAACCAGTGCTGCCGCCGACGCGAGCGCCATCACCGCCCAGCTCCTCGAGACCCGGGTGCGCGAGATCCTCGACATCTCGCTCGATATCAGCACCGGGCAGAGCTCTCCCCTCGAATCGCTCGACGAAACCTATGTCGGCCTCGGCAAGTACCTGAACGACAAACTCTTCGTCTACTACAGCCAGTATCTTTCCGCCGACCCGCGGCGGAGGCTCGGTGTCGAATACGCTTTCACCGACCATGTGTTGGTGGGGGGCGAGCTCGACGAGACCGATCCGAACGCGCCCCGCTACAACGTCGATCTGCGCTACAGGCTGGAATACTGATGCGAAAAGGGAGGCGGAGTTTCGGGCTCGATCTCCCCCGGCTCTCGTCGACGCTGCTCACATTCTATGTCCTCGCCGGCGCGGTGCTCGCTGCGGGCGGAGCGTTCCGCTACGTCCACGGTCTGATGGAGGCGTTGCGCGAAGACGCCCAGATCGTCAGCGAGGTCTACGGTCGTTTCTGCAGCATCGCCGGCGATCCGGAGGGTGGCGCCGAGGCGCTCGACGTCATCTTTGATCACGTGATTCGCCGCATCGACTTTCCGGTGATCATCACCGATCGAGAAGGCGTGCCGCGGCATTGGGTGAATGTGGGGCTGCCCCCCGAATCGGACGACCTTCCCCGTCTGCGAGCGATGGTGGAGGAGATGGATCGGCAAGCCCAGGCGATCGATGTGCGCGTGGGGCGGGTCGGCCCCCTGATCAGCCGTGTCCATTTCGCCGAATCGGATCGCATCGCCGACCTGCGCCGAGTCCCGCTCATCCTCGGAGGAGTGATCTTGCTCTTCGGTGGCCTTGGGTTGTGGATCATCTACCTGCTCCGGAAGCAGGAACATCGCGCGCTCTGGGTCGGCATGGCGCGAGAGACCGCCCACCAGCTCGGCACGCCGCTTTCGGGCCTGGCCGGGTGGGTCGAGCTCTTGGGGGAGGGCACTGTCACCGCGGCCGAGGCTTCAGAAGAGATGGCGGTCGAGATCGGCCGTCTCGAGGCGGTGGCGTCCCGCTTCGGACGGATCGGATCGAGGCCACGGCTCGGTGCGGTCGATCTTCGCTCCGTGGCGGTCGATGTCCTCACGCGCTTCAAGAAGCGATCCGCCGCTCATGTGGTCAGCTTCGAGGAAGAGCACGGCCCCGACACGACCGTTCGCGGCGACGGCCAGCTACTGGCCTGGGTCGTTGAGAACGTGGTGAGCAACGCCGTAGATGCTTGTCGCGCGACAGAGAGAGCGGGCACGATCTCGGTGTGGTGCGCCGCCGATATCACCGGGCATTGGGTGCGTTTGACGGTGCGTGACAACGGGCGCGGCATGACGATGAACGAGTCCCGCCGCGCCTTCCGTCCCGGTCATACGACCAAAGAAACCGGGTGGGGGCTCGGCTTGGCTCTGGCGCGCAGGATCGTGGAGGACGATCATGGGGGACGGATCTTCATCGCCCGCAGCCGACCGGGGGACGGAACCACCGTCGAGCTGCAGCTACCCATCTTCACCGAAAAGGCCGACCAATAGCCATGCCACCTCCCGCTCAGATCCTGTGGGTGGACGACGAGATCGAAAGCCTGCGTTCACTCATCGTCTCACTCGAATCGATGGGCTACCGCGTCGAATCGGTCACGAACGGCGACGACGCGATCGCC
>CAZFNT010000730.1:0-1937 GCA_964520315.1 uncultured Gemmatimonadota bacterium | reverse complement strand
AAGCCTCTTCGAGCACAGCCACGGCTTCCAGTACTCCATAGTCTCCGGCGGCGGCGAGACGGTTCAGCAGAGCTTGCTGCTCAACTCCTTCGACCTCAATCTGCACGAATCGCTCGACATTCGGGTCCATCTCGATCTGGCCCACGCCGCCATGGGGTCCGCCATCGCCTCTCCCGGCGTCACCGGCTCGATTCTGCCCGGTCTGGAGCTGACCTACCGGCCGAACGAGCACATGTTCCTCCACATCGACATGGGGCGGCGGAACTACTACGGCTACTCCCCCTTCGGCAGCACGCACCGCTTTTTCGACTAAGGGTCGGCGAAGAAATAGCTCCCGTGTTTGCATCCCATCTGCACAGCATCTCCGCCCGATCGGCGCGCCCGCGAAGCGCCGCGACCCGGCGCGTCCCACACCGATTTGTGGCCTCCTCGTACTAGAGTGGGCCCGCAGGGCGGGAAGTTCGTCCGGAGCGGAGCCGGTGGGCATGCCTGGCAGAGAAGGACGGCTGCCCGCCTCTCAGTGCGCAGTCCTCCCGGGGATCCCGCGGCTGGATCGAAACGTCAGCGTTCGGCCACCGCTCTCGATCACGAAAGGCCACTCAGCTACCATGGATGTCCTACTAGAGGGCGCCGTGCTCCCAAAGAACAGCACAACGAGTGGGGCAGGGCGCGAGCGGAAAACTACAATCCGGCCGAGATTCTCCGTGGCAGGACATGACTACACGCTAAAGGAACTGGTGGAACTCCATTGGGAGGAGTACCACCGACAGGTGACTTACTGGATCCGCCGGCGGGTGTTCCGTCAGGACCAACACGCGGAACTTGTCGCCCGGGTCTTCTCCCGAGCTCTGCTGGCCGCCGAGCGGAATCGGGACCGATTCCCGAACAAAGCTGCCGGGCTCTCGTTTCTCAAGGCCACTTGGGCTCGGGGCGTGCTCCAAGACCACATCAAGGAATGGGAGCGCAACAAGCTGCACTGCGATATCGACGGGCCCGGGCCAGAGATCCCCGCCGATGCACCGACGCCGGAAGAAGAAGTCGAGCGGCGCGAGGCCGAAGCTGAGGAGCGCAAGAGGAAACGCGTCGTCGCGAAAATTGCAAAGACACTCCCCCCCAAGAGCCGGGATATCTTCGAGAAGATCTACGTTCTTGGGTGGACCCGCAGAGAGTACCGGAAGCGGCTCGGGCTAAAGAAGGCGACGGTGGATGATCGCCATCTCCAGCTCGTGCGGCGCATCCGCAAGGCCCTCCAGGACCGCGGTTGCATTCCGACCACTGGCGATGACGGTCCATGCTCCGATGTACGGGTCCGTTCATGAAGAGTAGAGCTCATTCGCCGCGCCGCGCCCGCGACGCGCTGAATCTCATATGCTCGTGAGGGTTGGCGCCGCTCTGAATGGACCGCCTCGGTGGTTTCCGAGTGATCCACCTAACACGCGCGCGAGGAGTCCAATCATGTTCGAGATCGAAACGCAGGAGAACGGATTCGTCTTTTGTCCCTGGCCGGATCGATCGGCTCGGGTGCAGAATCGCGGGGGCTGACCGATGGACGCTCCCCGTGGGTGCGCAGATCCCTCAGTGGGTCGTGAAATCGAGTCTTACGAGGCCGGAATCCTGGAGGATCTAGCTGAAGATCGCTTTGAGGCACACCTTCTGAATTGCGAGGCGTGTTGGCGAGAGTTGCGACAGCTCGAGTCTTTTCGACTGCTATCGAGATCCGAGGAGGTTCGGTGCGAGGTCCTGGGAACATTGCGAGCCGGAGAAGTGATTCCACTTTTCCCGCACGAAGCGAAATCGCTCGATGATGGTGAACAGGACTCCACCGCGGACCCGCCCGCTGTGGATGAGACCCGGCCTCGCCTCGCGGCGGAGACAGGGGGAGGGCTCAGGTTCGAGGCAATCGCGACCTTTTCGGCGGCGGGACGCAGCGAAGTGGT
>CAZFNT010000729.1:0-1950 GCA_964520315.1 uncultured Gemmatimonadota bacterium | reverse complement strand
GTCGTTCCGCTGAGCGCCACCAGGGCCTTGATCGCCGTCTCCGAAGGGGCGGTGATCGAAGCTCGCTGGGACGGAAGCGCGGTGTGGGAGTCGGTGGCCGAGCCTGCGGGGGGGCGCTACGAGGTGGCCGAGCGAGACTCGCGGTGGTTGGGAGGGGAGCTGCGAGCCGGCGCCGAGTTTAGCCGTTGGGATGGCGGTCCGCCATTCGAGGAGTGGGCACCGATTCCGATCGATGGCGGCGTGCTCTTGATGCAGACCACCGAGGTGACGAATCGGCAGTATCTGGCCTTTCTTCGCGCGACGGGGCGGGATCTGCCCTGCGATCCCGAGTTCCCCGGCATGCGCGGCTATCTGGAGAACTTCCCGGAGCATCCGGCGGTGCGGGTCGGGTTTTCCGAGGCGCGGGCGTACTGCCGGTGGCGTGGGCGTGAGCTGGGCGCCGTTGATGGAGCCGAAGCGCCTCGACTGCCGAGCGGGGCGGAGTGGGATCGGGCTGCCATCGGGGTCAGAGCCTCCGGGCCGCCAGGGGGAGGCGGAGAGTCGATACCCGGTCCGCGGGAGTGTGGAGCGAGGGGCGACGACCTGAGCCGATGGGGAGTGCGCGATCTGGGCGGCAATGTGGCCGAATGGTGCGCCGATCGGGCCGATCGCGTCGATCCGAGTGCGGCGGTCGTGAGGCGACTGGTCCGGGGAGGGAGCTGGGATCGGTTCGCGGATGGGAGCGATGATCGCGGGCAGCCGCACTTTGCGATCGAGCAAGGCCGTTTCTCGACCGTCGGCTTCAGACCGGTATGGCGAATCGAGCTGCCCGGAGAGGAAGGATCGTGATGTTGCGAGCAGCATTCTTGGTCGCTGCGGCACTGGCCGCGGCACCAACGGGAATGGTCGATTTCGCCGGCGGCCCGGTCGTGATCGGGGGCCACAGCGAATCGCAGTACGAAGGCGCCGCGGAGAGACGGCGGGTCGCAGCGTTGGAGCACTTCCAGCTCGCCCCGAATCCTGTAAGCAACAGAGAATTCGCACGCTTCTTGAGCGAGGGGAACGAAGCGATGTTCGACCCTCGTTCCCAGATATTGCGCACGAAGAGCGCTTTCGAGGCGGCGACGGGCAAAGCAGAGCTCCCGGTCGTATACGTGAGCTGGTACGCCGCCCGGGCCTACGCGTCGTGGGCGGGAGCTCGACTGCCGATGGCCGCGGAGCTCGAGCTGGCCGCGCGAGGCAGAAGCGGCGGCGAGCCGGTACCCGTGCCCGAGAGCGGCGGCGAGACCGTCCCCGAAGGAACACTCCGCGCAAGCGCCTCGCACTCCTCCCCCGCCGCCGGAAGCGGCCCTCTGGACTATGCGACACTCGAGCCGGCGCGCGGAGCGGGAGCGCCACACTTCCCCGCCGGAATCTGGGAATGGACCCAGGACCAGCTCCCCATCGATGGTGAGAGCTACCCGAAGCGATTGGTGATCGTGAAAGGTGGCGGCCGCGCCGACCCCTCCGCGAATCTGGAGGTCTGGATGTCCGATGCGCGGCCGGCGACACTTCGGGTGTCGGATACAGGGTTTCGGTTGGCGAGGTAGGGGGTGACGGGAGGCGGTGCGAGCCCTTTCTGCCCAACCTAAGGGTCCACTATAGTGAGTGCGGCGGCTCGACCCCGGTGAGTGCCGCCCGGCATCACCACCAGAACATCGAAATCGCTGTTGGTGTGTATTGCGCCGCAGGCTGCCGACCCGAAGAGAACGATCCGTAGGGGGTGCGCGATCGCCACGATCCGAGCGCTGAGCTCTTCGGTTTTGGTTCGTTGGGGTTCCAGGGCGCGCCACCGTGAACGCCTCATGGTATCACGCGTGCCGAGTCCACTCCGCCGCTCTTGTCTGGCTACCAAGCATGCGGCCGCTCGTCGAGCAGCGGAAAGCGAGTCCTCGTGGTGAGCAGCCAGCGGTCGATCACGATCGGGAGCTT
>CAZFNT010000728.1:0-1971 GCA_964520315.1 uncultured Gemmatimonadota bacterium | reverse complement strand
AACCGTCTCAACAACAGAGAAGTATCAACCCATGAGGCGGGCGCGCCGCGATAGCGAGATTCCGCTCCGCACACGCAAGCAGCCTCCTGCCCTTTCGTCCATCTGCCCGAGCGCGCGTGTCCGGGTTGCGAGAGGGCGGAAGATCCCGAAACACGAGATCGCATCGAGCGATCCGGAGTTACCCCGGGCACAGGCGAAAGAGAACATCTTCGATAGAGTTCGAACATGAGCAACACCCCTTCGTCCGCGACCACCCCGATCGAAGCGTTGCCTGACTCCCTTCCGGAATCGATCCAGCGCTTCAAGTTCTCGGAGCACATTGTCGAGGTCGTGTCCGACTCCGGAGAGGGCGCGCAGAAATGCGGCCAGATCTTCGGAACGGTCTCGGCCAAGATGGGTAATGGAGCCTGGACGGTCGAGATCATCCCCGCCGAGATCCAGCCGCCTTCGCGAACTCCGGGCAGCGCCAGCGGCGTTCGGATTCGGATCGGAGAAGATAAGGTCACCAACTGGGGCGACGAGACCAACCTGGTGATCGCCTTCAACGAGCAGGTTCTGTTGTCGCGGCATCGCCTCGCCGCTCTCGCCGATGATGCAACGATTCTGGTCGAATCGATGTGGGCCGAGCATGACGACGAGAAGATCCGTGAAGAGTGGCAAAGGGCCATGGAAGAACTCGGTTCGGCCAACTACCGGATCCTCCTGGTGCCGATTCACGAGCAGTGCTTGGCGGTCGTCGACAACCCGCGACGCGGCAAGAACATGTTCGTGCTGGGCCTCTTCTCGTGGATCTACGACCGAGACCTCGATCTGGTGCGGGAGCAGATCCGCCACCAGTTCCGGAAGAAGGCCGCGGCTGTCGCGGAGAGCAACATCGCTCTGATGGAGCTTGGTGTGAAGTGGGCTTCCGAGAATCTCCGCTTCCGCATCGAGGTCGCGGCCGAGAAGCCCGAGACCGCCATGGTGGTCATGAACGGGAATCAGGCCGTGGGAATGGGGGCGATCGCGGCGGGTATGGATCTGTGCGCGATGTATCCGATCACACCGGCAACCTCGGTTTCGCACTACCTGGCCGAGGTCTTCGATCAGGTTGGAGGGACCGTACATCAGGCTGAAGATGAGATCTCGGCGGTCGGGGCGGCGATCGGAGCCTCCTACGCCGGCAAGGTGGCGTTTACCGTTACTTCCGGCCCTGGAATGGCACTGAAGACGGAGTTTCTCGGGCTTGCCGTGATGACCGAGATCCCCTTGGTCGTGGTCAACGTCCAGC
Organism: uncultured Gemmatimonadota bacterium; assembly: GCA_964520315.1. GTDB lineage: Bacteria. Next base: position 701 of record CAZFNT010000728.1, on the reverse strand, counting down.
GAGGGGGGCCCAGCACCGGATTGCCGACCAAGGTGGAGCAATCGGATCTGCTGGCGACGATCTTCGGTCAGCCAGGCGACGTCCCCAAGGTCGTCATGGCGCCCTCGACGATCGAGGAGTGCTTCCACTCGATGATCACGGCGCGGAGGATCGCCGAGGCGCTTCGCACGGTCGTGGTTGTACTTACCGACGCTAATCTGGCGACCGGAGTGCAGCCTTTCCCGCGGCCGGCGCTCGATGTGCGCTGGCAAGGCAGTCCCCCCGATATGTCTCCCGTTCCCAAAGGAGCTCTGCCGTACGACTGGGATGAAGATCTGGGGCTCGCCGATCGTTTTGTTCCGGGCCGAAAAGGGGGCATGCACACGGCCACCGGTCTGGCCCACGATCGCACCAGCAAGATCGACTACAGCCCGGACGTGAATCATGAGGGTTGCCAAATGCGCAGCCGAAAAGTGGCGGTATTCCAGGAGAGCCTCAAACGACCGATCGTTCATGGAGAGCAGAGCGGAGATCTCATCGTCGTCGGCTGGGGGTCGACGCGCGGCGCGATCGAGGAGGCCGTGGATCGCGCGCAGGCCGAGGGGCTGAAGGTGTCTTCACTCCACCTCACATTCCTCTCACCGATGGAGCCCGGGCTGAAAGAGATTCTCTCGAGATTCGGTGGGGCCATGACGGTTGAGATCAACTACAGCGACGACCCA
>CAZFNT010000727.1:0-1973 GCA_964520315.1 uncultured Gemmatimonadota bacterium | reverse complement strand
ACTCCTTGTCGTTCAAGGGCCAACGAGGTTCTTAGCTTAATTTGATGGCGGATCCGGGGGGCTGCCTGACGTTTCGATATGGCCGCAAGCTCCCGAGAGCCCCGACGAGATCTAGCGGAACAGCCCATGAGGTCGGAGTTGGAGCTGGCCGCTGCGCGACAGCTCAACATCGGCGGGCGTGGCTTGCGGTTCGGGGCGGGGATGCGCGGTGGCCGTTTCGCGGCGCACGCGCGGGCTCGTGGCTTGGAGAGGGGAGTGAACTTGTCACAATGCGCCGACGGACTGGCCGCCAATTCGGGCCTTCGAGGGCGGTTGATCGCCGAAATCGCGCTCGTCCCTGGCGCGCGACGTGGGGCGCGTTGGGCCGCGGCGCATCGAGGACATGGAGGGCGTCGCGTTCGGGGAGCGGAGCTGTGGGGCATGCCTGGCTCCCCGATGGCGGAGCTCGGCGGACCAATACTCGGTCTCCCCACTCTCCCTCTTCATCCTCGATTGGTTGCACTGCGAAATCATCCCGAGCGGATTCCCGATCCCCTGTCGACCCATATTCATCGCCAACTGGCGAATTGACACCGCCGCGCCTGTCCTCTAGCCTGGGACTCCTCGCTTTCTCGTTGCGCGCATGGTAGTTACACGATCCGAAGGACCCTGGTCCTTGCTTTCTTCCCGCCGATCGGATCGCGTGACTTCCTGCTATTGAGCGACTTCCACTCGGAAGGGTGATTCGACGATGCGGAAATCACTGCTGGTGATCGGGTTTCCAGCCCTCACCGCATTGGGCTGCGGGGCCATGAACCGCGCAGCCATCGGCTTTCTCGACCCTGTTATGGTCGATGCGGCGGCGAAGATCGAGCGGGACACCGATCTCGAGCTCGTTAGACAAGGCCTGCCGGGGACGATTCTCCTGGTGGACGGCCTTCTGGAGACCTCTCCCAAAGACGACGCGCTTCACCTGGTTCAGGCACGGAGCATCACGGGGTACGCGCTTGGATTCGTCGAAGACGACAACCCGGAACGCGCCAGTCGCCTCTATCTGCGGGCGCGAAGCCACGCATTCGACGTGCTCACGCGGCACGATGACCGATTTGCCCGGGCGCTGGCCGGGAATCTCGAAGCGTTTCAGGCGGCTGTCCGAAATCTCGACGACGACCGGCTCGAGGCGATCTTCTGGGCTGCCAACTCCTGGGGATCGTGGATCAATCTGAACCTCGACGATACCGAGGCGCTCGCCGATCTTCCCCGAGTCGAGGCGTTGATGCGACGGGCGCTCGAGATCGATCCGAGCTTCTACCATGCCGGCCCCCACCTCTTTCTGGGCGTCTACTATGCCTCCCGGTCCAAGATCCTCGGGGGCGATCCGGTTCGCGCTCAGCGGCACTTCGACCAGGTCTTCTCCCTCACGCGTAACCACTATCTTCTCGCCCACGTGTTCTACGCGCAGTATCTTGCCCGGCAAGCCTGGGACCAGGAGCTCTTCGTCGAGACTCTGACCTGGGTTCTGGATCAGCCCGATGGACTCTACCCGGACGCGGGGCTGGCCAATTCCATCGCCAAGAACAAGGCCGAAGGGCTGCTCACTCTCGCGGAAGAGTGGTTCTGACCCGCAGCGCTCTGCCGCCTGTCATCGGCGGCACCACGGCCCCAAACGCCGAGAGATCGAAGAGGAGCCCAACCTATGCAGCTCAGAAGTCTGCGCGGCCCCATCGCCGCGTTCGCCCTCCTCGCGTTCCTTGCCGCCGGCACTGCCCGGGGTGTCACGCTCAAGATCGCCACACTCGCTCCTCCCGGAACCACCTGGATGAAGGTGATGGATGCGATGAACACAGAGGTGCGAAGCGCCACCGAGGGGGCTGTGAAGCTCAAGTTCTATCCGGGAGGTGTGGCCGGGGACGAGCACGATGTTCTGCGCAAGATGCGGGTCGGTCAGCTCCATGGCGGCGGATTCACGGGGGTGGGGCTCGGCGAGATCCTGC
>CAZFNT010000726.1:0-1974 GCA_964520315.1 uncultured Gemmatimonadota bacterium | reverse complement strand
GACGGAGAAAAAGCCCCCTCACGGCTGCTCCGCGAAGAGGTAGCCGGCGCCGTGGATCGTCTTGATCCAGCGCGGATTCTTCGGGTCGTCTGCCAGGCCGCGGCGCAGGCGCGAAATGCGCAGGTCGATCGAGCGATCGAGCCCGTCGTGCTCCAAACCGCGGAGCTCGCGCAGGATCTCGTCGCGGGTCACGACCTCACCCGCCCTGCGAACGAGCAGATGGAGAAGGTCGAATTCCGCCGTACTGAGGGGGACGGTGCTTCCTTCGAGCTCCACGGCGCGGCGGCGGGGATCGATGACGAGATCGCCCATCCGGAAGGGCTCGGCCGGCGCCCCCGCCCCCCCCGAAGTGCGGCGAAGCAGGGCACGAACGCGCGCCAAGAGTCTCGGCGGGCTCACCGGCTTCGTCAGGTAGTCGTCGGCACCCACCTCGAGGCCCAGGACCTCGTCGTGCTCCTCCCCACGAGCGGTGACCATCAGGATCGGACCCTCGAAGCCCCTCGATCGGCACGCCCGGCACACCGACACGCCGTCGAGACCGTCGAGACCGATATCGAGCACCACCAGGCTCGGCTTCTCCGCGACGATCCGCTCGAGCGCCACCTCGCCGCGCGCCTCCAGTTCGGCCTCCATGCCTTGCAAGCCGAGCAGCTCGACGACGAGGTTGCCCAGGCGAATGTCGTCCTCTACTACCAGGATCTTCGGGCGCACTTGGCTCTCCTGAGGTTCCGGTGAGACTACCTTCGCGAGCGCTGCCGCATCGCCGCCAAGATCTCACCCGCGGCACGCTCTCCGCTCTCCGCGGCCCCTTCGAGGAAGCCCTGGAAGCGCAGACTCGTGTGATCGCCGGCGAAATGCGTATTCCCCTCGACCTCCGGCTCCAGACCGCGGATCATCGAGTATTGACCCAGGGCGTACGCCGGGTAGGCCCCCCTGAGCAAAGGTGAACTGGTCGGGTGCACGCGAAAAACGCGGCCGTTCCACTTGTCCCCCAGGCCCGGCAGGATCGGCTCGATATCGGCCAGGAAGGCCGCGACCCGTTCCTCGGGCGTGCCCTGGTCGAAATTCGCGCCGAACTCGCCTCCGAGATAGTCGACCAGAATCCCCGCCGCGCCCGGCTGCACCGACGAGCCGTCCCAGGTCGCCTGGAAGTCGCGGTCGCTCCAGATGTCGCCGTTCTTGCCCAGCGTCCGCCAGTGCCGATCGCTGAACTGCATGATCAGCTTCGAGTTGGTGGCGATGCCGAGCTGGTCGATCGCGTTCCGCTTCTCTTGGCGCAGATCGAGGCCGGAAAGGTCGACCTCGCGCAGCACGCTGAAGGGCAGAGCGAGCACGACGCGGTCGACGCGGGTCTCGACGGTGCCTCCCGGCGTGTCGAAGGTCAGCCGAACACGCGCCCCCTCGGTAGCCGCCGAGACGAGGCGATGGTTCAGCTCGATCTGGCCGGGGAGCGCCCCTGCAAGGCGGGTCGCCAGCAGGTCGGTTCCCCCTTTGATGTGCCAAATCGCGAGCGGTCCCTCGTCGTCGGAGAGTGCACGCGATCGGCGCCGCGCGTGCATCAGGCTTTGACCCGGACCGTCTCGCCCGCCCCGGCCGCCGCCCTCATCTTCCGCCATCGCCGAGAGTCCATAGACGATGTTGAGTGAGCTGAGCTGCGCCGGCTCCATGCCGTATTCGTTGCGAATATGCACATCGAGGAGCTGCCCTATGCGCGACGACATGCCACCGGATATGCGCGCCTCGATCCACTCCGTGACGCTCATCGCGTCGAGGGTGCGGCCGTAGGGAGTGCTCTCGTAAAAGGTCGTGTCCCAGCCGGCCCGCGCACCGTCTCGAATCGCGGCACGCACCACTGGAATCAGATCCGCCACGATCCGCCAGAAAGGGTAGGGCGCCCCGTCGATCTCGAAGGTCGTCCGTAGGCCGCCGGGGATATCGTTGAGGTTCTCGAGCTCGAGCCCGGCCTCTTGCGCG
>CAZFNT010000725.1:0-1991 GCA_964520315.1 uncultured Gemmatimonadota bacterium | reverse complement strand
TGCGAGGTGGCGCGTTTGTTTCTTTCCGGACCCTAAGGCGATCGGCGGGGCGGCGATTCTCTGAAGGGGAAGACCAAGAAGAACTAGAGAGGATGGACTGAGCATTGGTTTGCTGATCCCCGCCCGGCGCGGCGTGGCCAGGACTGGGAGACGCCCGACTCTCTCCAGGTCACGGACGGAGATTCCCTGCCCCTCAGGGAACACTCGCGGCTCACGGTCGAGGACAACGGCACGCCTCTCCTACCGCACCCAACTCGTTGACCAACTCACTCGTGCATCCGAGACCCAGCGCTGAAGATGAACTCGCCTGATCGTCGAGTTTCGAAAGCGGGTTGGGGCTCATGCCCCGCATCAAACACTTATCGAGGTTCAATAGCTGCCAGCAGCGCGCACAGCGACTGCGTTCGCGGGAGTCGCGGCCTAGAAACACATAGGCACCCTCGTGCCGTCCCAATCAAGAGGGGTGGGCGCTTGAGTCACGGTTATCTCGGGAATCGGGTGTGGTGTTGATCAAGTTGCGCCCGAGGAAGTGCCGACAAACCTCGTATTCCACTCCCGAACGTAGCCCACCAACGAATCACTGGCCGGCCAGCTTTCCCCTTCCCCGAAGGGGTATGCGCTCATCTCTCCGAAGGGCAATGGCTCCACGGTTGTCCCATGCGCGGTTTTCGGATCTCCGTCTTTGTCCCAGCCCACCGAGTGGAAGAGGAAGCTGCGGCTCCACCCAGCTTCGAGCGGGGGCAGTGATGCGGTATCGAATCGGAGCGCGATCTCCTCGCCGTGTCCCATCACAACGAGGCGATCGTCCGCGCGCGAAAGAAGCGGCAACACATTGCCGAAGCGAGTGTATGCGCCCGTCATTCGCGGATAGGGCCTGCGCCGGTCCACCTGCTCGTAGTCGAAGCCGTAGGGAACCGGCGCCCCATCGTCGATCGCCCGCGAGTAGCCGCGGAATGCGAGTGTTGCCGCACTCGGCTCGATGCGGGTCGTCCGCCGCGAAAGAGCCGTCGAAGTCGTATCGATCGCGATCTGGTCCCAGTGCAGACGAAAATTCGTGACGATTCGCACCCGCGGATCGCTCGGCTCGATCAGGTCGCCGATCTCGTGAACGACAGTTTTGGGCCGTCCTCCGGGGAAGCCGAAAGGCGACTTGACCGTCCGCCAGCCCCCCTGTGCGTCGGGCACTTCGAGACGCGGCGGCACTGCGACATCGACCGCTTGTGCGGCGGCGTAGTTCCCAGCCTCACTCCACCAATACCCACCGCGCAACACGAGCGCCACACGCTTCGCTCCCGGCTCGACTCCCAGATCGAGCTCGATCCAGTGCGTACGCTCGGCGAGCCCCTGGTAGGCCGCGTGATGCGCCAGATCCGATCCCGTGAAGCGACCGTCTTTCGCGCGCACGATTTCGGTCTGGTCCACGCCCCGATCGTCGCTTGCCGCCGCCGGCGGGAACATCGCTCCAACGATGACGAAGGGTTCCGTGGGATAGGGTGGAGGGCGCAACGCGTTGCTGGAAAACGCCCTTGCCTCTCCGGGCAGATCGACCGCCAACAGAGCGACATCGTCGATGTAGACCGTCTCGCGCAATTCCTCGGTGAGCCGTAGCTCCAGAAACCCGTCCATCGGCTCCAGCTTCTCCAGCGCGATCCGCTCCGAGGGGTTGGCGGGGAAGTAGACGCCCGGCGCAAGCGCCAGTCCGAGCGGAGCGTTGCCGAGTATGTCGGTCACGAAATCGAAACGCTCCCCATTCCATGCGTAGAGAAAGGGGCACGATCCCAGCAAAGCCGGATCCTGCTCGATATGAACCCAGCGCTCCGGTTGTGTTGCGTCCTCCCAGACTCCGTTCGGCCAGTGGACCTTGACCCGATCCGCGGCCGGCCGGCCACCCAAGGCGAAATGAAGAGCCGTCGAGCGCCGTGCCCCCGACCCGGGCGCAGGATCGATGCGATCCGCCGCGAACAGCCTTCCCGCGCGCAACTCCACTTTCG
>CAZFNT010000724.1:0-2001 GCA_964520315.1 uncultured Gemmatimonadota bacterium | reverse complement strand
AGGGAGACGACATTATGACGATCCGCGCGCCCCGCCCCCCGCTGGCCCCTGAGCTCGCATTCGTACTCGCCCTCCTCCTCGCCACAGGTACCCGCGCCACTCAACTCGGGACCTACTTCTTCTACTGGCACGACGCGCCCTCGAACAACTTCGACGCCTCGGCCATCATTTACGATCCCTACGGTGGAACTTCGCCATTCCCGGGTAGCAACACTTGGTACTCGTCCCTCGACCCCGACTGGTATGCCCGCGAGTTTCGCGATATGGAGATGGCTGGCCTCGAGCTGGCCTTCCCCGTGCATTGGGGAGACAACGCCCCCTGGTTCGACAACGGAACCGTCGCTTTCATGGTGGAGGGACTCGAGGCGTCGGGAACGGCCGTCCGGCTCGGTCTCTTCGACGACACGACCTCGGAAGCCTGCGACTACAACAAGGCCCGGCAGCTCGGCTACACGCCGTCTCCCCCCCCGCCGCTCTCGGACTCGGACGGACTCTGGTTCTGGTTCTACGACCTGAAATGGAAGCCCTTCTTCGAGACGGTTCCGCGCGAGCGCTGGGCGACCCATGACGGTAGCCCGGTCTCCGAGGGCGGGCGTCCGGTGGTGGTCGCCTACACGGGGGCGTGGTTCGCGGACGCCCACTTCTCCGACGAGATGTGGTCGACGGTCAAGGCATCGTTCGTTCGCGATTTCGGAGTGGAGCCGTTCCTCGTGCTGGAGAACAGCTGGTTCGCCCTGAACTCCGAGGTCGGAGCGGTCGCCGATGGACGCTACGCCTGGGGGGCGGCGGTCGGAGGATGGAACAGCTTCGCCCACGGTGGCTATCGGGTCAATGCGGTCGGAGCGGGGTACGACGATCACCTCATCCGTCCCGAAACCCCCACCTACCGGGCTCGCGAGAACGGGCGGCTCCTCTCGAGCTCCTGGGCCGCCATGCCGTCCGGGGCGGAGCTCGTGCTGGTCGAGACCTGGAACGAGCTCTGGGAGGGGACCGGGGTGTGCCGTCTCGTCGACTACCCGGACGAGGATGCCGGGCAGGGCACCTTGGACGAGCTCTTCTACATGGAGGAGCTGCGCGAGCTCGCGGCGACGAAGCCGGGGCGCCCGACCTACCGCGCGTCGCTCGTTGATCTCGAGGTGCCCGACCGGGTCGGTCCGGGATCGGTCCTCGGATTCACGGTGCGAAACGAGGGCACACGAACTTGGAACGGCCCGAACTTCCGCCTGGGCAGCCGCTTCGCCCTCGCCCCCGGCCGTGAGGATTCGGTCCTCGTGGAGTTTCGTCTGGGCGAGGTTCCGACCGGGACGAGCGTCGCGACCGGAGAGCTGATCGGCTTCATCTTCACCGTTCCCGAGAGCTGGACCAGCGTACCGGGACCGGGGGACTGGATCTTGCGGCTCGACATGGTGGAGGACGGTGTCACCTGGTTCGAGTGGCAGGGGGACCGGCCGATCCATGTGCCGACCACGATCGCAGCGGCGGCGCCCGAGGGCCCCTCCCTCGCCGCGGTTCGCCGGGCGGAGGTGCTCGAGCGGGGGGGGACGCTGCTCGTCGATGCCCGTCTCGGCAATCCCGGCCCCACGCCCGCCACATGGAAGGTCTGGATCGACGCCTTCCTGCCCGGCGGCGCTCCGGTGCCGCTGCTCCCCCCTCGGAGCGTTCTGGTCGAAGCGGGCTCCGCGCTCGATGCTTCGCTCGCCCACACCGCGCCGCCCGCGGTTCCAGGCGGTCTGTACGACTATCGCATATCGGTCGGCGGCACCTACCCGGTGGCCGAGGCGGCCTGCGATCTGGCGCTCACGATCCGGGATCCTTGAATCTCGGAGAGTATTGCAAAAGAATGGGCCCGGTGAGCCGGATCGCCTCGATCGCTACCCCCGGTGGATGATGAGCATCACGAGCCCGGCGAGCCTGGAACAGGTCCTCTACGATGGTGCGTCGTTGACGGTGTTCGACAGCGCGGGCGGGGACCTCGGCCTGGCGGTTCCCCTCGGCGCCTAC
>CAZFNT010000723.1:0-2007 GCA_964520315.1 uncultured Gemmatimonadota bacterium | reverse complement strand
CACCGGCTTCGTGGCTGACGTGGACGAGATTCTCGTCTTCGCTGTACGGCTTTTCGAGGGTGGCGGTGATCGGGATATCGTGCTGATCGGCGTAGGCGATCATGTCGCCGCGTCCGCGGAAGCGCTCGAGAAAGGAGCGGTCTTTCCAGGGGGCGATGACGCGGATCTTGGGATCGAGGGCGTAGTAGGCGAGCTCGAAACGGACCTGGTCGTTCCCCTTGCCGGTAGCGCCGTGCGAGACGCAAGGGGCGCCGAGCTCGTGGGCGAGAGCGATCTGGTGGCGGGCGATGAGGGGGCGGGCGAGGGCGGTTCCGAGCAGATAACGGCCTTCGTAGACGGCTCCGCCCTGGATCGCGGGGAGGACGAAATCGCGGATCAGCTCTTCGCGGAGGTCGAGGACGCGCACATCGACGGCGCCGATCGCCCGGGCGCGCTCGGATGCGGCGGCGAAGTCCTCGCTTTGACCGACGTTCGCGATGTAAGCGACCACGTCGTGGCCGCGTTCAGCGAGCCAGTGGAGGATGACCGAGGTGTCGAGTCCTCCGCTGTAGGCGAGAACTGTCTTGTCCGGCATGGAAGGCCCTTCAGTGCAGTGGTAACGAAGCGGAACCGATGAGTATGTACAGGGGGGATGTCTCGACGGAGAAGCTGGATGAGATCGAAGAACGTGACCCTTGTGATATGCGCCGGCGCAGCCGTCGCCGTGCTGGGTTGCGGGCGCCCCGCGGTGGAGAGCCGCGCGGTGCATGCGCCGGCCGGCGGAGAGCCGATCTTAGTCGTGGCCGGCAATGGGGAGTCGCAAGAATTGGTCGCGGCGCTTCAGCGCGCTACGATTCACGCCCGCGCACGGATCGCGAGAGAGGCGGAACGGGAGATCGCACGGCTGCTGCAACGCTTCCTCGCGGAGACCGGGCGACCGATCGATCCCCGCGTTGCGGCGGAGGCGGACGAGATCTGCCGTCGGGCGGCGCGCAGGGCGGGGGCGCTCTCTCGGCCGCAAAGGCAAGAGATCGTGCTGGATCGGGGGGCGTCGGGAGCGCCGATGTACCGGGCCGTGGTCTGGATGGAAGCCGGCGGGCTCTCGGTTCGGACCACGGTGATCGAATCGCTCCGAGGGGCGGACGAGCTGCGGGCCACACTGCGTGGATCGAGCTCGTTCCGCGCTCTCGAAGCGTCGGTGCGCTGATCGCCGGTCTCGATCAGTCTCCTACGTACTCGCCGACGATGTTGACCGTGAAGGCCATGGCCTGAACCTGCGCGCAGTAGATGAAGTCGCATCCGTTGCCGCAGGTGTAGACGTAGTCGTAGTCGTACTCGAACGAGGTCTCGTCGTAGGTTCCGCCACCGTCCACGTCGGCGGTGTAGGTGCATCCGTTGCTGTTGGGGATCTCACCGGTGAACTGGCAGGTCACATCGACGACGCCGCCACCCGCGTTGACGGTGCAATCGTCGTCGCTGTAGTTGTCGTCTGTGTAGGTGTACTCCTCGGGGCTCTCCATATCGACGTACTGCTCGATCACGGTCTCGAAACCCTGGATGATGATGGTGATGGTGAGTTTCCAGTCACCGGAGCCTGGGCCGGTGCCGCCATCGGTCTCGTCGTCTGAATGGAAGCAGCCGGAGTTCAGACCGCTCACTCAGACCGCTCACCAGGAGCAACGTAGTCAGAATGCCGAGGGTGCGCTTGAACATGAGTATCCCCTTCACGGGTCAGGGGGGGTCGCTTCGCATGGAACGTGTGCGACGCCCAAATCGGTTGTTGGGAGCGGCGGACAGCCGGCTGAGCGAGGCTGTCCGCCACGGATCAATATGGGGAGGATCGTAACGGAGCCGTGGGTTGGTGTCAGCGGTCGTCGAGGGAGGCTCGGCGAGACTCGAGCGCCCTTAGAAGCGACTCGGGGGTGGCGGGGAGACGGAGCTCGACATCGCTCCCCGCCTGCCCGCCGAAGGCCGCGAGGCCCTCGGCGAAGCCCTCAGGGTCAGCGCGGAGGAGGGCGTCCCTGTCCA
>CAZFNT010000722.1:0-2012 GCA_964520315.1 uncultured Gemmatimonadota bacterium | reverse complement strand
TCGACCCATGCCGCCTAACCAACACCCCGCCCATCTCCGCCGACCGACAATGCGACGCGCCACCTTTGTAGTCGCAGCGTCGTTCGCCGCCCCTCGCCCTACAACGATCGAAGCGAAGGCGACGATGCTCTTCGCTGCGAAGAACCTATTCTCCGAGGTTCGGGGCTTGGTCGTTGGCGCGGAGGGCCGGCCGGTTGTTGAAGGGCGCTTCTATTTCCCGGCGATTATGGGCTCGTCCTTTTGGGCCGGTGTCTTGCCTCACGAACCCGTGATTACTCAGGCGATCGTGATCCGCCGCGAGAATGAGGAGTACGAGGCTTGGCGATTCAGCAAACACAATTATCGGGAGGACGGGTGTTGCGTTGAGCCTCCGCCCCTGCCGGTTCTGCTCGCGCCGATGGAGGAGCTCGCCATACGCGATTCGATCGCGCTTCCCTTCGAGGCTCCTCTAGGTCTATATCGCTACTGGAGCAGGCTGCCCGGCTTCGCCGCCGACTCGACCGAGGCGCGAGTAGAGTAGGCATCGGTCGAAGATGGCCCGAAGATGGGATGCGAGGTGACACGCTTATTCATTTCCAGGCCCTTAGGGTCGGAGAGACCGATCTCCCGGGCCTATCGCGACGGTCATCTGTGGGCCGACAGCGAGATCATCGCGGCCAGCGAATACAGCAATGCGGAGATAAAGAGCTTCATGCTGAGCTATCCGGGCATCGCCGAGGTGTACACCGGCGAAGAGATCCTGGCTCGCCAGAGAGAGCTCTTCCCCGAACTCGATCCGGAGTCTCTGCCCGAGTTCTATCCAGCCGGTGGATCATCGTGGCGAGCCTCTCGAAGACAAAGCCCGCCCCCCACCTTGTGGCTCGGCCGCGACGACCAAAAGAGAGCGTCGTCCCCGCCCGCCGGGATCGACGGATCGGGCCGCGCCGCCGGACGTTGAACCAATGTGCGCCGACCCTGAAGTGACGTGCCGGACCCGCCACGCGCCCGTGGTCTGATAGAGTCTCCCGGCAGCCGCGAACCGCGTGCTCGACACTCGAAAGGAGAGCGGACCATGAACGGCGGTCCGGGACATCGCGCAGCAAACACCTTCCTGCTCGTGGGTTTTGCCGCGACATTGCTAGCGTCCTGTTCCGAGGAGCCGGATGCTCCGAGGGCGCGGGAGAGCGCAACCGAAATCGCCCCCCTGCCCCCGGGTCCGGGCCAGCGCCGCGCAGGGCTCCCCCCCACCGGGAGCCGCGTCCTCAGTGGCCGGGTCGAATGCGAGAGCTGCGAGGGCGAGATCCAGGTCATCGTCTACGAGATCGACCCGCAGACGCCGAGCGCCGAGCTGATCAGGGGAATCGCATGGGTCCGCCAGCCTTGGCGATTCGATATCGACGGCTTGCCGGACGACGCGCCGCTCACGATCGCCGCGCGCTGGGATCCGGGCGGCAAGGTGATCCGGGGTGAGCCGATCAACGGAACTCGCATTTCGAGACCCTTGGCGATGCCCGAGCAGACGCAACCCGCGAGCGATGTCTTGATCGACCTTGGCGCCGCTGCCGAGTTCGCGATGCCGGACGCCGGAGGGCCACCCCCGGGCCAGGGAATCGCCCCCCCGGGGGATCGGCCACCCCCGGGCCAGGGAATCGGCCCCCCGGGGGATCGGCCTCCTCCGGCGGACGGTGTCGCCGAACGGCCGAGCGGCCCTCCCCTTCCTCAAAGGCCGAGCCAGCGCCCGGGCGACGTAGCCCCGCAACCACACGCCCGACACGTCGACGAGAGCTTCCAGCCCGAGCCGGTTTCCAGGCGACCGCTACGAACAGTCTCGGGCAAGGTCGTGTGCGAGACCTGCGGCGGCGGCGTCGTGGTCTTTCTTTCCGCCGTCCCCACCCTCGATCCACAGAGCTCCGACATCGTCGACAAGACCTTCATCGATTCGGGCCGGGCTTTCGTCTTCAGAGGCGTGCCCGCGACTCGTCGCGTCTACCTGGGAGCCCGCTGGGATTCCGACGGTGAAGCGGGGCCTGGAT
>CAZFNT010000721.1:1024-2023 GCA_964520315.1 uncultured Gemmatimonadota bacterium | reverse complement strand
TCGGCGATGCGGCGGCCGGCGACGACCGGCATGGCGCGGACTGATGTCTGTCCCGAGCCTTGGCACGGTAGCCGGTTGACGCCTGCAACTACCGTTCATACCCTGAGGAAAACGGAAAGGGGAGAGCTGATGTCGAGCCTGCCGCGCACCCGGCCCCGCCTCGGGCCCACTCTTGTCTGCCTTCTCGCCGCCGCGCTCACCACCTCGATCCCCCGCTCCGCGCTCGGCGCTGCCGCGGACCGGCCCGGCGGAGGTCGCCTCCCAGGCGGCGCGACCTTCCTGCCGGAGTTCCTCTGGGAGCCCACGCGCGGCGACCCGGAGCTCGTTCTCTTGGCGAGGCTGCCGTTGCCGGGAGAGGCGCGCGGAGTGGCCGTAGACGGCCGGATGGCCTATGTGGCCGCCGGAGAACGGGGGCTTCGCGCGGTGGACGTCACCGAACCCGCGCACCCGGTGGAGATCGGGGCTTTCGATCCCCCCGAGGTCGAGCTCTGGCTCGAGGAGGTCAAGATCCGCGAGGGCTTCGCCTTCGCCACGACCCGCTCCACGGAGCAGGACTCCGCGCTCTTCCGCATCTTCGAGATCTACGCTGGGCCCGATCCGCTGCTCTTGGGGGAGCACTACATCGCGTGGGATCGCTATCCGTACGGGTTCGACGTCCATGAAGATCGTCTCTACATCAGCGGCTCGAGCCGCCGTTACCCATTCCTCTCCGTCTACGACCTGAGCGAGATCACCGAGCCTCGCGCCCTCGGAGCGTCGGACCTCGGCGGATCGGGCCATCACTTCACGGGCGTGGTCGTGGACCCCATCGGCGGCGATCCACCAGGGTCGGTCGTCCACGTCTCCTATTCGTCTTGGTACCACTATTCCTACCATGTGAGCCGGCGAGGCGAGTTCGACTGGGGATCCCGCGGGCCCTGGGGGATCACGACCGACCGCCAAGTGCTGGTGGGCGACGTGCTCCACCAGGCCGACGGGTGGACCGGCTACAGGGCGGTG
>CAZFNT010000721.1:0-1014 GCA_964520315.1 uncultured Gemmatimonadota bacterium | reverse complement strand
GTCGACCACGACGACGGCTACCTGCGCACCCTCGGCAGATTGAGGTCGCTCGGAAGGCCGAGCCGGATCGCGGTCGAGGGAGATGTGGCCTTTCTCGTCGACCGCTATGAGGGCCGTCTCTACGCTGTCGATGTCTACGATCCGCACGACCCCTTCCGCCTCGACTCCGCCCCGGGGAGCGCCCTCGACGTGGCAACCGACTCGAGTGGGCTGGTCTATGTCGCCGCCGGGGCAGCGGGCCTCGAGATCTACCGGCTTCGTCTCGACCGGGCGCGGCCGCGGAGGCAGTGATGCAGGCGCGCTGCAATCCCCGCCCCACCCTCACTCGCTCGGGGTTGCTCGTTTGCTCCGCCCTGCTCTCGATCGCCACCCCAAAGCCCGCGCCCGGCGTGACCCTGGCCGCGGTAGGCGATGTGATCGGTGTCCCCTCCGACTACCCGACGATCCAGGAAGCGATCGAGGCGGCGTCGGACGGCGATGTGGTCCTGGTCGACCCCGGGAGCTACCCGGAGCACACCGTCCGCTTTCTGGGCAAAGCCATCACAGTCACGGGAACCGCGCCGGACGACTCCGCCGTGGTGGCGGCCACCATCGTCGACGGCGGCGGGCAGGGAACGGTCTTTCTCTTCGATGGCGAAGAGGGGGAGCAGAGCCTGCTCCAGGGGATCACGATCACGGGGGGGCGCGCGGCGCCCTGGCCGAGCAGCCACGGGGGCGGCGTAACCTGCCGCCCGGGGGCGCGGCCGACACTTTCCCACTGCATCATTCGCGACAACGTGTCGGAGTCGAGTGGCGGCGGAGTCCGCTGCTTCGAGGCCGACCCTCTGCTGCGGAAGTGCACCCTGCAGAGCAACAGCGCGGCGATCGAGGGCGGGGGCGTCTACTGCGACGCCAGCAGCGCCGAGCTCCACGACTGCCGGATCTTGGCGAACTCGGCGCTCTACGGCGGCGGCGTCTCGGCGTTTTGGGAAAGCTCGCCGGTCCTACTCGACTGCGAGCTACGCGCCAATCATG
>CAZFNT010000720.1:0-2026 GCA_964520315.1 uncultured Gemmatimonadota bacterium | reverse complement strand
CACAGATTGACGCGGTAAGGCGACCGCGTCAATCGGCCCCCGCGGCGGGAGTGGCAGTGTCGGGTCCGCCGGCGATCTCTCTGATGCGATCCTCGATGACGCGCTCTCCCGGCTGAGCGACTCGCACCAAGTTGCGGCCGCGCCTCTTTGCGTCGTAGAGCGCGTCATCGACCCTGCGCAAGAGCGCTTCGGGTGTTTCGTCGGCCACGATCTGCCCCGCGCCGAGCGAGATGGTGATCTGGAGCGGCTGATCCTGAAACCAGAACGCCGTGAGCTCCACCTTCTCTCGGATCTTCTCCGCCATGAGCCGCGCACCGCCCAGCAGGGTTCGAGGCAGAAGAACCGCGAACTCCTCGCCACCATAGCGAGCCACCAGATCGACCGGATTCGTGCAGGAATCCGCGAGCTGAGCGACTCCAGCGATCACGTGGTCGCCAGCCTGGTGGCCCTTCTCGTCGTTCACCTGCTTGAAGTGGTCGATGTCGATCAGAAGGACCGAGTAGTTCTCGCCCAGCTTCTCGAAGCGACCGTGTTGGGTCGCCAGACGAAGATCGAACTCGCGGCGGTTGGCGACGCGGGTGAGGGAGTCGGTTCGAGCCTCATCCTTGAGCGAGGTCAACGCCTCCTCCTGCCGCGCCACGGTCTGCCTCGCTTCGCGCAGATCGGCGCTCAGCTTCATGTTGTCGGCGATGATCCGATCGATCTCGGCCTCCAAGATCCGCACGACGTCGGCAGGATCGTCGCCATCCCGTTCCGACAGATCTTGCCGCAGCGCGCCGAGTCTCTTCGACTGGCACTCGACCGATTCCTGAGAGCGCGCGAGCAGAGTGCCAAGGGTCGCGAAGGCCCGGCGGGCGGCCTCGACCTGCGCCTCGAGCTCCGTGACGTGGCCCTGCTCCTCGATCTGCTCGGCCTGTAGCCAAACCGCGATGGCATAGCCGACGAGGCCCGCTGTGAGCGAGGAGACGATGAATGCGATCAGATAAAGCACGGTTCCCCGGGGTTGGACAACTCTCCAACCTGTTAATCGGCATTCTTCAGGGCTCGAATGAAGGTGCGCGAGGGGGGGATCGGTGGTTAGGCTTGGGGTTTAGATCGACCTCTCGGGGAGAGTCGCGTGACCAACAGTCTGATCGGCGGGCGTTACCGCCTGGGGGACCCCCTCGGAGAAGGCTCCGGCGGTTCGGTATTTCACGCCAGAGACGAGGCGACCGGTGAATCGGTCGCGGTGAAGCTCGTCGGTGACACCGATCCCGCACGCGAATGGCGAATCGGCAGGCGGATCGTGTCGGAAGGGATCGTTCGCACCCGCGATTTCGGTGTCGATTCCGATCGTGGCGGTTACGTCGTGCTTTCGTTGGCAGCGGGGAAGAGCCTGGACGAATGGTGGAGAGAACGGACCGCCGAGCCCGTGCCTCCCTGGAGCGAGCTGCGTTCGGTCATCGACCAGGTAATCGCGGCGCTGGCGGCGATCCATCAAGCGGGCTGGGTGCACCTCGATCTGAAGCCGGCTCACATCCTCGTCGCCGATCCCGGCGCGCGCACCCTTCTGCTCGATTTCGGACTGGCCCGCCCGATCGGGGTGCCTCTCTCCGATCTGACCGGCACTCCTCACTATGTCGCGCCTGAGCTGGCCCGGGGCGGGGCGCCAACTCCCGCGGCCGATCTCTTCGGGCTTGGCGCCTGCCTCTACCATGCGATCACCGGAACGCCGCCCCACGAGGGGCGAGATTCGAGGGCGATTCTCGCGGCGGCGCAGGCGGGAGATCACATCGCCATTGACGATGTTACTCCTCAATCACCATTGAGTTTACAAGATATCCCTCGATCTTTGATCGATATTGTAGAGGGGCTGCTCCTCCCCCACGCGGATGGACGGGGAGCTTCAACCCGCCCCTCGCGAAGCGCGGGAACACTCCCCCCCTTCGTCGGGCGATCGGAAGCACTGAACGACGCCGCGGAATGGCTTCGAAGCCGGCGGGGTGGGGTGCTGCGAATCGCCGGTGAACCCGGAGTCGGGCGCTCA
>CAZFNT010000719.1:0-2036 GCA_964520315.1 uncultured Gemmatimonadota bacterium | reverse complement strand
ACGGTCGACGAGCTGGGCGATCTGCTCTTCGCCGCGGTCAACGTGGCCCGCTTCGCCGGCGTCGATCCGGAAGTGGCGCTGACGAAAACGAATCAGCGTTTCGAGCGACGCTTCCGCGGGAACCACGCATGCGCGATGGCCGCGCGCCCGATGCCGGCAGGGTCGCGAGAGCTTTTGAACGGGTGTGCGGGGGCTCGTCGGGGCGCCCCCGACACGAATCAACGAATCCACCCCCGAATCCCCGGTCCACCGAAGGCCCCCATGTCGGAGCGAGCGCCGTTCGCGTACCAGCCCGGCCAGTGGCGATGGGAATCGGAGATCCCGCCCTCGATCGTCGTCCGCGTGATGTCCCAGTTCTCCGGATCAGTGCCGCGCACCGTGATCGCCCTCCCTTGAAGTCGATCATGCTCTCTTGATGGTGGCTCGCCTCGATGACCACCTCGTCCCCATCGGTGGCGACGTCGATCGCGTCTTGGATCCGCCTGTAATCCTCGGGCCCCCGAATCGTTGCGGCCTCGACCGGCGCGATCGACGCGTAGGTCGAGATCAGAGAAAGCTGTTTCCACATCGTCGGCTCCTTTTCACTATTCGTCGGCGCCACCTGCCCGTCACGTCCGTCTGGGGCGGCGCTCCATCCGGCGGGGACGATGGCGCGATTCATCGATCCGGCTGTCGCGTCAGTCGACGGAGCCCGAAACAACCGGGGAAACTGGGAAGAGCTCGTTCAAATGTGCCACAAAGCGGACGTACTCGTCGGGCCCCCTGGACGTCGCGAGCTCGGCGCGGGTGGCGTCGATCGCGATGTCGATGGCGGCTCGCTCGTTCGGATCCTCGGTTTGCGCAGCCAGAGCTCGGAGCTCTTCGATGGCGTTTCTGAAGCGATGGATCTGAATCGCCCGGTCGCCGGAGACATTGCCCGGTACGAAAGCGTGCAGCAGCACCGAGTGGGCCGCGAAGGAGGTGATGGCGTGGATCGGCTCCTGGGGGCTCGGCTCCCGGGGCAGCGCTTCAGAGCGCTGCTCGAGCTCCGCGATGCGGGCCTCGAGGTGAGCGCAGAGCTGTTCGCCGATCGTCCGGGGCGAAGGGCCGTCTCTGTAATCTCGCTCCGCGCCCCGCTCAGCGAGCTGCTCGTCGAAAAGCGCCTCGGTGCTCTCCGGCAGCCGGTGCTTGCGGGCAACCAGCCGTTCGAGGAAACGCTCCTTGTTCCCTTCGATGCCGATCTTGCGCGACACGAGGCCCAGTGTCAGCTCGTTGACATTGGGCAGAAAGCGAAAGTCGTTTTCGATTCCCGGCAGGAAGCTCTCCGCGAAGATCTCGTCGGGGAAGTCGGCGACGAATCGGGCGAGGGCGTAGGCTTCAGCGAGGGGAAGCTCGATGACCGACTCGCGAAATCTGCGCCACATCCAGTCGTAGCCGAGCATCGATCGAGACTTCCTGTGCGCGAGGAATGGAGTGACGTAGCCCGCGGCCAGCGTGTCGCGGTCGACCAGAAACCACTCGACAGTGTTGTCGATGCGATGGATGCGGTCGATGGGATCGCTCTCTCTCGGGAAGATGAACTGCCTGGTGTGGACATGGTGATTGGCCGTGATCCAACCGAGGAGCTGGGCGGTGAGCAGATACTCCAGCGCCGATTCGCTGAAGCGCCGACGTTCGGCCTTCGGACCGTACACATGATCGGTGAGCTCGTCGGCGTCGTGGATGAAACGCTGGACGCTGCCGGATACCATCAAGCCGTTGATTGGCAGTGTGGCCCGATGCAGCTCCGGGGTCTCCCATCCGAAAAGGCAGCCTATGCGGTAAACGGCCTCGGCGCCATCCACCGCGGTATCGCCCATCTTGAAAAGCCAATCGTCGCCGCGCTCGTCGCGAAGCACCAGCTTGAGCGTCATGCCCTTGCGTAGCTGCGTGGGAGCGAGCGTGAAACGCAGACGCCCGAAAAGCTCGTCTTCCAGCGCCTGGCGACGGCGCCAGAGCCGTATCAGGCGTTCGTAGTCCGGGTCACGGTCGATGCGGAGCCCGACGAACACACCGAC
>CAZFNT010000718.1:0-2044 GCA_964520315.1 uncultured Gemmatimonadota bacterium | reverse complement strand
CGCCCGAAGCTCTTTGATCCACCGCTCCACCGACTCCTCGGGGCCGAGGCGCACACGCGCCTGAACTCGCCCATCGTCTCGGCGCTCGCGCAAGAAGAGCAGGAAAGCGTCGGCCGATTCCTCGACGCTGTCTTCGATGCCGGCGGTGAGCACCTGCGCATCGCCGCCGCGGACCTTCAGGGTGACGATCGAACCCGCGAGATCGTCCTCCTCGGTGTCGACTTCAGGTGTGCGCGAGCCCCACGCGAGAATCGGAATGAGCAGCAAGACGAAGGCAGCGGCGCTCACGCCCGCGAGAGCGAACTGGCCCAGTCCGCACGCCATGCCGAGGCCGATGTGAACGAAGATAAGGGCGGTTTCCACCGGATTGCTGACAACATTGCGGAAGCGGATGAAGCTACCGAGCCCCACGAGCCCCATCGCGCGCTCGAAGCTGTCGTTGATCACCAGCACCATCAGCGCCGCGGCGACCGTGAGGATCACCTGTGTCTGGACCATGCGGCGCGCGCGCTTCCCGTCGCCGTTCGACCGCCGCCGTAGCGGATGGAAGGCCAGGATCGCACCGATCACCGCCGCAACCCCCAGTCGCACCAAGAGCTCCACGAGCTCCTCGACCGTGTAGGCCGATGCCCCGAGCGAGGGCAGGTCGAGCACGGCCGTCGAATCCTGGAGTTGCGTTCCCGCGGCGAGCGCCGTGTGAGCGGCGATCAACGCAAGGGCCCCGCAGACGATTGTCCGTGCGCCCAGCTTGATGTCGGCTCCCGTATGTGGTTCGAGCATGGCGGGAGGATAGACCTTGGCCGGAACAAGGGGAAGCCGCCCGTCCGGTCCGGACTGGACATCCGCGCCGGCGCCCAAGCTATAGTCCTCGCCGAGATCGTGGTGAAACGGATCAACTTGCAAAACGACCAAGCCAGGCGCAAGCGTTCGAGCAGACGAGGACCGCCGACCATGCCCACGGTCGTAGGCATCTCGATGCTCTGCGTCTTCGCCTGTGCGGAGAAGGGCGTACCGCCGGCGCCCGATCCGGAACCTCGGGTGGTGCTGAACGAGCTTATGGCCGACAACGCCGGCACGATCACCGACGGCGGCGGGGTCCACTACGATTGGATAGAGATCCTCAACGTGGGCGAGACCGAGATCCAGTTGTCCGATCTCGCCCTCTCCGACCGTGTGGACGACCCCGATCCGTGGGTTCCCCAGCGAAGCGAAGCGCTGGGCCCGGGGGAGCTGGCGCTGATCTGGGCGGCGGGCAATGACAGCGCCGGGATGCACGCTGATTTCGCGCTGAAAAGCGAAGGAGAGACCGTGGTCTTGCATTGGTCCCGAGGGGGCGGCATCATCGACTCGGTCACCTACGAGGCTCTCAACCCCGACGAGGCCTACGCTCGATTCCCCGACGGGGAAGGGCCTTGGATCCGAACCGATCAACCCACCCCAGGAGGGAGCAACTCATGAAACGCACGACGACATCGTTGGGGCCGGCCCTTTTCGTTTTCATTCTCGCGGCGACCCATGCGCCCGCTGGCCTCTTCTTGAATGAGCTCATGCCGGTCAACCACGTCACAATCGCCGATGAGGGAGGGGATTACGACGATTGGTTCGAGCTTTACAATAGCTCAGCGACACCGATCTCCTTGCTCGGCTTCTCGGTGAGCGACAGTCCGGAAGACACGGTCACCTGGGCATTTCCCGACACGACGATCCCCGGCCAAGGGTATCTCCTCGTCTGGGCCGATGACGACCAGGGGCAGGGTCCTCTGCACACTCCTTTCAAGCTGAACAGTGGTGGCGAAAGCCTGGTTCTCTGGTTCGGTTCCACCATCGTCGACTCGGTCTCATTCGGCCCCGCGAGCGCGGACGAGTCGTACGCGCGCTTGCCCGACGGCGTAGGAGGGTGGGCCTGGACGAACAACGCGACGCCACAGGGATCGAACAAACCGACCGGGATCACCGATGGAGGACCGCCACCTTCGCGGGCGATGTTCAGCCTGGGGCCGGCCCAGCCGAAACCCCCGAGGATCTGCATGCCGCCGTAACCAAA
>CAZFNT010000717.1:0-2045 GCA_964520315.1 uncultured Gemmatimonadota bacterium | reverse complement strand
CCCTCCAGCTTCAGGACCACTTCGCGATTCTCGGAGGAGAGAGCAGACATCAGAAGGCCGAGGGCCGCCAACTCCCCATGCGCCTCTCCAGGCGCTGAACCAGCTCAGTGCAAACCAGCGTGAAAGCGACAACCACCACGAGCAGCACGAAGAAGCGGTCGATCTGGAAGTTCTGCGTGTAGAGCACCATGCGGTAGCCCACCCCTTTGCCCGACGCGAAAAACTCGACGATCAGCACACCGACCATCGCGTAGTTGATGCCCACTCGCATCCCCGAGAGCACATAGGGCGCGATGCTCGGCAGGATCACCGATCGCAAGATCCGCCGGCGCGAGGCGCGAAAAGCGCGGGCGAGCTGAATATACTCGCGGTCCAGGCCGCGCACGCCCGCGTGGGTGCTCACCACGATCGGAAAGCCGGCCATCACACCGCCCAGAAAGACCTTGGACGGCAGCCCGAGACCGAACCAGAGAATCACCAGGGGCATCAGCACGATCTTCGGGACGGCGTTCACCGCCACGATATAGGGATGGAAGATCCGATAGAGTGTCTCGGAGTAGCCGATGGCGATGCCGGCGATCACGCCGAAAAAGGTGGCCACCAAGAACGCCGCGCTGAACCCCGCGAGTGTTGTCACGAGGTCGTCGTTTATCTTGCCCGAGCCGAGCAAGTCGACCCCGCTCGAGACGATGCGCGAAGGGCTGGAGAAAAGCACCGGACTGATCCACCCCGCCCGATCGACCGCCTCCCAGCCCGCCAGAAGCACCAGCACAGAGACCAAGAAAACCGGGTAGCCCGATCCAGGCGCCGGCGACTTCCCCCGCGCAGCCCTCACTTCGCCGATTGGGCCGGTATCTCGAAAGCGCCCCTCGCCGTGAGAGCGTCGAGAATAGATGTGTCGATGAACTCGGCCGCCTCATGCTGCCCGGCGCGAGCCAGCTCCCGGTCCTCCAGCGTGGCCATGAAATCGAGCACCGCCTGTATGCCCCGCGGATCGGGATAGGGCGGGTAGGTGAAGAGAGATGGACCGCAAGCGCCATAAGAGTCGTTCGGATCGCCCTTGTCGGCACCCAGGTGCTCGCGCAACAGAGCCAGCGAGTCGTCTCGCTCCCCGGCGTAATGGCGCATGGCCCGGGCCAGAGCCTCGGTGAAGCTCTCCACCATCTTCCGCCGCTCGGTGAGAGTGCGCCGCCTCGCGACCATCATCATGTAGGGAAAAGGCTGATCCGACGCGGGCAGATCAACCAGCACGTGCAGCCCCATCTTTCGGAGCATCACGGGAGGCGCCGCGGAGGTAATCGCATCGACGAGCCCCTTGTCGAGCGCGACCAGGCGCGCGTACTCCTTGCCCATGTTGCGAATCTCGACCTCAGTGTTGTATCCCAGGCCCAGCTCTCGCAGAGCGAACTGCACGGCCATATCTTGGGGGCCTCCCAAGAAAGGCAGCCCGACGGACCCTCCCCGGAGCTGCTCCGCGTTCGTGACCTTCTTCGACCCGACCAGACGGTGATAGAAGCGGTTCACCACGCCCCCGAAGATCGCCAGATCGGCGCCGGCCAGGTCGGCCTTGATCAGAGCGTCTCCACCGGCAAGGCCGATATCGAGATCGCCCGAGACCAGCCCCTTCATGGTGGCCGACGATCCGCCCATCACCACCACTTCGACGTCGAGCCCGCTCTCTTCGAAAAGCCCTCGTTCGTCGGCGAGCCACGCCACCGCGTGTACATACGAGGGGATCGCGATCCCGACCGTGACCTTGGTGGGACTCGAGGCCGCGGCCCATGGGGGCGCATGCAGCCAACCGAGCAACGCACCGCTGAGCAGTGCGAGGAGATGTCTGCGCTTCATCGTGAGATCCTTCCGCCGACGCCGGATCGATCGAGATCGCCATCGTAGCCGAATCCGGATCGAAAAAGGCGGGCGCGAGCCGAGCTGACTTCGGGACTTCGGGGCCGCCCAAGTCAATCACATACGTCGTCGTAGTAGGGATTAGGGTCCGGAAAGAAACAAACGTGTCAGATCGCGCCCAGATTTGGGTCAGATTC
>CAZFNT010000716.1:0-2046 GCA_964520315.1 uncultured Gemmatimonadota bacterium | reverse complement strand
GCTGCGCAAGCCTACACTCCACCCCGAAAGTTTCCTGGTTCTTGTAAACCGCTTCATGGGACGAACGCCGCGAGTCAGCTGCGAGGGCGGCGGAGCCGACCTCGACTGCTGCACTCGCTTGTTGGGCAACGGCGTGGTGCGCGCGACAGTCTCTTCGCCGACGGCCAAGGTCTTGGTCAGTGTCACTTGCCGTCTTCCCCTGTACCGTCCGAATCTCGTGCAGTGCGAACCACCCGAAAACCCGTAGAGAACCATCTAACCTCGGCGGGTATCCACTCCGGAGCCTCTACGATGTCCAGAGTGTCGGCGAAACAACTAGCGTTCAGCGACGCCCGGTGAAGGCCGGTCTTGCCGCGCATCAGAATGTCGTGTTGAAGCGCACTAGAACGGTCCGCGTCGTACGACTCCAAAACCCACTCAGTGTAGGAGTCATCCTCCTCTTGATCGCAAACAACGAGCGAGTCTGATCCGAGGGCGTGCGTCAGCTCTCCATACGTTGGTAGGCGCCCGTTAACAAGTGAGGCGTATGCGTAGGCGGAATACCAGCTGCTGCCGCGGGCGGGCCACTCGTCTGGCGCCGCAGCATACGAACTGTCCACCTTGGAGAATTGGACTGCGGAGATTCGTCTTCGAGTTATCTCAAAAGGCGAGTATATACGACCAAACATGTCATGATAACCGGGGATGGTGACAAATGAAGACTCAGCGAGTGGGGGAGCTCCCTTGCGAGCTGTAAACAGTGTGACGAGTTCCTCTCTCAGGGAAGCTAGTCCCGCTGCCTGAGGAGGACAACGCTCTGCCGCTACATCCAATGAGGAGAACAATGCACCTAGCACATCAGGTTCGGCGATGTACTCTTCGTGCACAGCCCTTACCGCCGTTGCGGTGATAGTGCCAGCGGATGCTGGTGGCAATGCCCAGACTCCCTCGCCGAAGATCTCTGCGACGTCAAATGGATCGCGACTAGACAGAGTTAGC
This sequence comes from uncultured Gemmatimonadota bacterium, assembly GCA_964520315.1. Lineage (GTDB taxonomy): Bacteria. The sequence goes on along the minus strand of CAZFNT010000716.1, from coordinate 1,068 downwards.
CGTAAGCTCGACGGAGAAAAGCGGTAATCGGCAATGAGCGTGTAGATCGCGTAAAGGGACTCACCTCGGTCCGACCCGCTGCTGATGATGGCGAGCAGTCTCGAAGTGTCTTCTGCACGTTTCCTCCGGTCGAGGACCAGATGGGTGGCGAGGACAGCTAGGCCGCACGACATAATTGTGAGCAGAAGAATGCCGAACAGGGAGATCCTGGGCAGTGTTTCTCGATATCTCTGTAGTTCAAATCGAACAAGATTGCGAAACCCGGGAGTTTCGCCCGTCTGACCGGCGCCTAACTCGTAGCAAAAAAACCTGGCTGGGCGATCAATGGCCTCCCGAGTCTCAACTATCCGCTGCAGATGACGACTGTCAGCCTCGCGGAGTTCAGGAGGCCAGCTGCTATCAGCCAAGAACACGAGTGCTGGCCGGCCAGCTGACAGTGCAGCGTGGTACTCAAGCATAGTAATCGTTGACCTACCGTCGCCGCCTTCCGCTACCGTCGGGACCCATCCAAGGCGATACGCAAGAATAAGTACGATGAGATCTGCTCGGGTCACCCGATCAAGGCACCCCTGCACCGTCGGTCGCGCGCTGGCTCCGATATACTCCATCATGTCTGGAGTCCAACCGACTTCAAGAATCGCATCTCGTGCCGCCGCTCGATAGGGCCCTAGGTCAACACTTGTTGAAGCCACGAACACGCGTCGTCGCGAATCCCTCGGCAGCACGAACCTCATCCGGCAGGTCCTTTCTCCTGGCGCGTCATAGCCTTCATACGCAAGTCAATGGCCAATGGTGGCCTGCTGGCCTGGGGCGGCGCAGCGTGACAGCCAGCGCGTGAAGTCGAGCTAGCCGACCCGGCCGGTGATGTGGAAGCCGAAGCGTAGCGTAGGCTTGGCCGCTGCAGCGGCGTGTTGGGCTCCTGCTAGCGCTTTCCCCTGAGGTTCACTCGCCATAGTAGTGGGCGCGCACCTGCGCCGCCCACTTTTGAAACACCGCTCGGACCGCCCTCCTCTCCGTGTCCCTTCGGCAAGCGTGCGGCCGCCCCGATTTTTCGCTCTGACCGTGCGT
>CAZFNT010000715.1:0-2047 GCA_964520315.1 uncultured Gemmatimonadota bacterium | reverse complement strand
CACCGGCCACGCCGATGCGACCCCGCGGATGCACCAGCCTCGGCGAAGGCCCGCGTCAGGCCGAGCGGGCCTTCCGATTGACTCAGTCTTCTGCCTCCGACCTCGCAGGCGGAGAGCACCGCCAGCGGATGCCGGTCCTGGCGAACGCCAGCGATTTCGAATGCCTTCAGCAATGCGTCCTCCCCTTCGTCACGCCCCGGAGATGGGAGCGCTCCGGTGTAGGCCGGTTGCTCCTCGTCGATAAGGCCGTGGCAACCGAGGTGAATGATGTCGGCGCTTGGAGCTTCCTTTCGGTAATTGGATTCTCGCGCATCTCCGCGCGCGAACACCCGTGTGTCTGCGTCTGGAAATCTCTGATGAATCTCTTCCGCCTCGAGGAGTGTCCCGGGGAGTCTCTCCCAGCCGCCGCGGTGAGAGGGCGCGTCGAGGGAGGCTGGGGAGAGGGCTTCATAAGCGGGGCCGCCGAACGCGAGAATCCGTAGGACGGAGGGCGACTGAGCGGGAGGTGCGAGGCGTGGGTCCAACAATGTCGCCGATGGACCGTAGCTCACCTCGAATCGCTCGGCGACGAACTCCGGTGCGCAAAGCGGGTGGACATCCCGTGAGACCTCGCACCCTCTCTCCTTCCCCGACGATCCAGCTCGAGGAGGTATCTCAGCTCAGCTTGCGCGCAATCGACCGGAGATGTGGTGCAGATGGGATGCAAAAGTCCCTAGTTGTCTCTTCGCCGACCCTAAGATATGGCAGAGCCCCGCCCGTGTTACGTCGGCGTGCTGCAAGTTGGCAAGCCGGTCCCTCAGATCCGGCCGAGCAGCCCCAACACCAGCGTCGCCCCCGCGGCAGCCGAGAGCGGAATCGTGAAGTTGTCGTCGATCCGCTTGCTCACGAGCTCGGCGACCGCGGCCAAAGCCGAGGCGCCACAGGCCACCATGAGCGCGGAGCCCACGCCGAGCCCGCCGTGGAATGCCGAGAGCACCGCGAACGATGCTACCGATCCGACAGCGAAAAAAGTGGCGCTACCTTCGAGCGAGCGCCCATTGATCAACGAGATGCGGCCCCAACGCCGCCCGACGATCGCCGCCGCGGGATCGGCCAGGGCGAGAATCGTGACCGCGAGAGCGCAAACCATCGGTGGACTCGAGAGCGCCAGCACCAGAAGAGCAGTGGCGTACCAGGTGGCGGAGTTGACGCGCAGCCGCTCGTGCGGATGCATCACGTGCTTGAATAGTGCCATGAGCAACCGCTGAAGCAACCGGCTGCGTCGCCGGCCGAGCTCCATGGTCCAGGCCAGCGCCGCCAGAAGTGCGGCCATTACGACCAGGCCCCGGGGCCGCAGCAAGAGCTCGATGAAGACGAGCGCCGTGACTCCGTTGGCCAGATGATAGAGATTGCGAGAGTAGTTAGTGGGGCGCAGGCTCGGAACGTGGATCGACCATGCCTCGAGATCGAAAGAGAGGCTCTCGTAGGCATCGACCAGTTGAGAGCGGAAGGCCATCCAGTCTGCGCGCAGTTCGGCGGCATGCACACTGTGGGGCAGGGTCGGCGTGTTGGCGCGCAACACCTCTAGTAGCTCGTCCAGCCGCCCGGCCAGCTCCGATTGCGGATGGTTCTTCGACCTTTCCAGCAGCGCAGACACGCGCTCCTCGACCTCGTCGAGTCGGGCGCGAAAGGCGGCGGTCAGCTCGGCCCTCCAGCGGCTGGGGTCGAGCTCCTCCAAGAGGCGATGCAGCTCGAGCGCAATGTCTTGGGAGTCGAGTGCGAGGGCGTAGGTCATGCGGAATCCGGGGAGCGGGGGGAGGAAGCGACGATCACAAGACTCGCACTTTAGCAGATCGGCGGAGCCCCATGCCTGTTGCCCCCAGCCATCGAAGGCCGCTCTGTCTCCGGCGCCGAAGTAGACTGATCGTCAACTCGCACCTTGGAGATGAGAATGGTCCATCGAACTCCCCCGACCATCGTCGCCATGATCGTGGCGGCCCCTTTCTTGGCTACCGCGGATCCACTCCCACGCGATCTCGTTCCGGAACCCTTGCAGGACTGGATCGAA
>CAZFNT010000714.1:0-2049 GCA_964520315.1 uncultured Gemmatimonadota bacterium | reverse complement strand
TGCCTGGGGATCCTCGCTGTAGGCGAAGGCCCGAGCCGCGGCAATTCGCGCGCCGAATTCGGGATCGGCGAGAAGCTCCGCCAGCTCCCCCAGGGCGTCCGGGTGGTTCATTCGTACCAAACCCAGGGCGCAAACAGCGCGCAGATCGACGGCGGTGTCGTTCCGTCCTCCCCAAACCGGCTCCATCTGACGCATCCGAACACCCCGCAGATGCACCGATTCCCGGCCGAAGTCGAGACGATAGAGGGCGCCCGCGATCGCGGTTTTGGCATCGCAACCGGGATCGATCTTGACGGGTCCCTTGGCGAAGCGATCGAAAGCCGTCGCGAGTTCGTCCTCGAGCTCGCTCAGCTCTGCATCGGCCGCGAGCCGCGCGGCCGCGGCGACCGCAACAGAAGGCCCGCTCGCCAAGACGGCCTGCAACCGGCCCACCGCGGCGCCGGTGTCTGGCTCCGCGCGCGCCGGCCGAACCTCGGCGAGGGCCTCCTCGAGTCTCTTCGACATCGCTCAGCGTCCCCAGGACGAAGGCTCGTCCCCCATCCAGAACTCCAGTGTCGCGCCCTCGACGATCTGACTATGGTCGACGAAGGGCGCGACCAGAGGTGAATCATCGATTCGTGCATCCTGAATGTAGTAGCGACCTTCTCCGGCGTCGTGCGCGACAATTTCTAGATCTCCGCCCTCCAGGTGCACCGCGGTGGAGTCGAAGATTGGGCTGCCGATCCGGTAGCGGGTCGAGCCGGCCAGTGGGTACAATCCCATTGTCGAGAATACGTACCAGGCGGAGAGCGTTCCGTAGTCGTCGTTGCCGTCGAGGCCGGCGGCTCCCGCACCGTAGCGGGTCTTCATGATCCAGCGCACCCATTTCTGCGTCAAATCGGGACGGCCGGCGTCGTCGAAAAGGTAGGCGGCGTGGATGTCGGGTTCGTTGCCGTGCCAGTAGTAGGGATCGGGCAACAGTGTGTCTGGGCGTCGAGTGGAACGGCCGAAGAAGCGACGCAATTGTTGCACGAACGCCTCCGCCGAACCGAAAAGCTCGATTAGCCCATTTGCATCATGGGGAGCAAACCAACGCCACTGCCACGCATCCCCCTCGATGAACTGCTCGTCGAAAACCCAGGTCGGACGGAGCGGCTTGACCCAGGATCCATCGGCTTTGCGTCCGCGAAAGAAACGGGTCTCGGAATCCCGCACGTTGCGATAGTTTCGAGATCGCTCCATGAAGAGATCGTGATCCGACTGCTGCCCGAGCACTTGCGCGAGATTCGCGATCGCCCAATCGTCGTAGGCGAACTCGCAGGTCCGCGAGGTTCCCGCGCCCACCAGACCGTTCGGGCAGTACCCGCGATCGATGTAGTGTTCGATCCCCCCGCGTCCGGCGTTCGGGCGCGGTCCCATGGCATGCTCGCGCATTCCTTGGTAGGCGGTGGCGACATCGAAATCGGTGATCCCCTTGAGATGAGTGTCGGCGATCACCACATCGGCATGCGACCCGATCATGCCTCCTGTGTAGCCGATCATGAACGCCCACTTCGGCAGATCCCCACCTTCTTCGTACATCGCCACCATCGCGCGCACGATGTCGCGCTGGCGCTCCGGTGCGATCAGCACGAGGAGAGGGTGCAGGGTGCGAAATGTGTCCCAGAGCGACAGATCGCTGTGATAGGCCCAGCCCTCCGCCTCGTGGGGCCGGCGATCGAAGCCCATATATCGACCGCCCGATTCGCTGAGCTCTGTGGGCGCCAATTGGGTGTGATAGAGCGCGCTGCGGAAGATGATGCGTTGGTCGTCCGTCCCCCCTTCGATCTCGACCGTGCTCAGGGCATCACGCCACAGCGCCTGCGTCTCTTCCCGCACCTGATCGAAACCGCGGCGTCCCACCTGGCGGACCAGATTCGTGCGCGCCTGCGTCTCGTCGATCAAACTAATGGCCAGGGCGAGCTCGACCGGATCGTCCCCGGCCGAGCCGAAATCGATGTAGCCACCAATTTTGCCGGCGTGCGCCGGTGGTCTCCTCGCCCCGGGCGCGGGATCGTCACTTCGTCTACC
>CAZFNT010000713.1:0-2053 GCA_964520315.1 uncultured Gemmatimonadota bacterium | reverse complement strand
CCTACCTTCGACGGGTTCATCGCCGAAGACCCCGTGGGAAGGTTGGGCCTCGAGTATCTGACCCCTCCCGAGCCGATCGTCGAGCCGGAGGATCCCGCTGAGCGGGCTCACGTGCGGGTCGACTCGGGCGGCGGCGGGCTCGATCTTCCCTTCGACGTCGATCTGGAGCCGACCACTTCCGTGGCGCCGTGGCAAGAGCGGGTCAAGCGGCGGTGGCATTTTGTTCTCGTTGCTCTGGCCGGAGCCCTGCTTTTCGGCTATTCGCTCGGGCGATCGGGGTTTTCGAAGCTGAAGCGATGGCGGCAGCTGACCGGCCCGATCGTCAAGGGTGTTGCGAAGGAGAAGAGGGAGCACGCGACCGATCGTGACGGGGCGCCGGTGGTCGCGCTCTGGGTCGAGGATTCCTTCGTCTCAGAGCTGATCGGCGACTTGGCGACCGACCACGGCCTGCTCCCGAAACCGATCAAGTCACCGAAGAGCCTGGGTCGATCATCTCTGGTCTGCGCGTTTGTCGCGGGCTGGGAATCGGGCGTGGACGCCGTGCTGCCCGATCGGCGTCGCGGCGGGCGCCTCTCGCATACAGTCGGGCTCTTGCTGAACGAGGCCACCCGGTCTCAGGTTTGGACCGCGGTGGCGCGGGGGGCGGTTGCCTGTCGAGTAGGTGCGGTCGATCTGGATCATGCGCAGGACGTTCTCAGACGCCTGCACGGTGTCGCACTCCACGACGGCCCCGGGGGGCTGCCCTCATGGGTCATGAGCGCGATCGCGGGGGACTTGGCCCGCTCCGGTGATCCTCCGATTGCTGAGATGGGGCGGCTTTTCCAGTGGCTCGGCGCTTCGATGAAGGGGCGGGCGGGCAGCAGTGTGGTCGTTCATGTCAAGCGGGGGGGCTTCGTGCTCTTAGAGCGAAGCCGCAGAGGGTTCAGAAAAGAGGCGATTCCGGAGGCCTCTCGACATCTGCCCGCCATCCACCTCAGCTCCAGCATTCAGACGCCCAAGTCGATCCACGCGGTTCGCATGGTCCCCGCGGCGCCCTTCCTGCTCGCATGGGTACAGATGATCAGCGGAGAGCTCGACGGCGCCAACCGGGCGGAGCAGCTCGAGAGCCTGCTGCGCGAGCTTCAGCTTGCTCAGATTCCTCGCTGAGAGGACCCTGAACACCCCGAAAATGAATCCACCGGCCGTGTCGTGGGGGGACGACGAAACCGGCCGGTGGATTTCTCGGGGCAACCTTCAAGGGGGGAAGAAGGTGCCCCTGTCGAGCGCAGCGGAGGTGGGGGGACTTCTATGCTGACAGGCTTAGGGGGGATCGAACCTGTGCTTCGCTCGACTTATTTCTACTGGGTAAGATGGAACATGGATGTGGCCGAATTGTGTCTTGGTATGAAGGTGGTGTGAATTCGACGAAGGAAGATCGGGACCTTGCTCCGGCGGTAGTCTGATCGAAATGAACTCCACGAATCGAGACGTCGTGCGCCGCTCGGGGCGTTGGTTCGGCTACGGGCTTGCGTTTCTGCTCCTGCTGTTGGTCGTCGATCTTCAACCGGGGCGGCGGGGCAAGGAGGAAGCGCCAGCGATCTCGAGCTGGAGGGCGTCGGGGAAGCTCGAAGCGGGGTTCTCGCGCATCGGCCTCGATCCTCCCCCCGATTGCCCATTGGGCGGTTTCGCTGCGCGGCGGGGCGCCATCGCCGATACCGTGCTCGACTCGGTCGGCGCGACCGCCATGGTGCTGCGTGTGGACGGGCGATCGATCGCCATCGTGGCGATCGATCTGGTGCTGATCCCCGAGGCGCTGAGGGCGGGGGTCGCCGCACGCGTAGATTGCGATGCGCTCTGGATATGCGCGACCCACACCCACTCGGGACCGGGCGGCTATTGGGACAACGCGCTGGCGGAGGTTTTCGGCCTGGGACGCTTCGATCGCGTGTGGGCTGCGCAACTCGAGGACCGCATAGTCGAGAGCGTGGACGGAGCGCGCCAGGCGCTCGGGCCCGCCCGCCTTAGGTGGGGGCTTCGCGAGGACCACGGCCTCGCTCGGCCTCGATCCAACACC
>CAZFNT010000712.1:0-2058 GCA_964520315.1 uncultured Gemmatimonadota bacterium | reverse complement strand
GGCGCATAAACACCGCCGCCCGTCTCGACCGGCGCGGTCGTTTCAGAGGGAGGAGCCGTGTCGCTCTGCTTTGCGTCGAAAAGCCCCTCGTCGTCAGGCGCGAAGTGTACACCACCGGAGCCGGGAACGCCGGTGAAGGAGCCACCTTCGCCGCCGCCGCCGTCTCGCGTGCCGAAGCGCGTCAGCACGACGGCGCCGAGTCCCCACGTCCACGCGGCGTATTCGACGAGGAAGCCCGCTATTCCGATCACGAGGGCGATCGGAGCGATCAGGCCCCCCGCGCTCGCGAGGAGATCGGCGAGCAGAGTCAGAAACATCAGCGCCGCCGCGCCTACGAAGAAGGGTCGGAATCGGCCGTCGGCCCAGCTCCAGTCGAGGCGATCTCGCACCGCTCGCCCCATGATCCGCGACACTGCGGCCCAGCCCAGCAAGAAGGCCATCGAGATGCCGAGCAAGGCCGAGGGGATGAAGATGATGAGAACTGGGATGCCGATGATCGAGATGACCAGGACGAGGATGCTCACCATGAACACCGGCACGAAGAACACCTCGACCAAGAGCCCCACCAAGAGCGCCTTCCAAGACGCGCCGATCGCGGCCGCTTCGACCCGTTCGACCGCGCGCGGTGCGATCAGTTGGGCCGCTGATGCGAGCAGAGCCAGCACCAGAATCATCACAAAGTCGAGAATCACCTCGCCCAGCCCCGCGCCCTCATCGTCCTCCCCGATCGTGATTGCGCGTGAAATCGAATGAGAATCGTGTTGCGTGTCGCCACCGAAGAAGCCTGCATCCACGAGCTCGCCGTGGATTCGAGCGCCGGCGGCCTTGTGCACGCTGCCGCCCACGGCAACGACATCGCCGTAGACCGTGGCCCGCGGACCCAGATTCACCGAACCCATAACCGCGACCACGTCGCCCTCGACCTCGCCGTCGATTTGCACCGAGCCGCCGACGGCCACCACGTCGCCGTCGACGCGCTCGTCCACTGCGATATGAACGCTCCCGCCGATCCTCACCACCTCTTCGCGGTCGCGCATCGGGCCCCTCGGCTCCGAGGCCCCGATATCGATCGACACGTCGTTCCCTTCGTCGTCGATCTCGACTTTGATCGAAACACGATCGAGTGCGCGTCCCAGAAAGCCCATGACCGCTTCCGCGTCATCGGAGCCGATCGCCCTGTCCAGAGCGCTATCCGACCACAGCTCCCCGTCGACGAAGATTCGCCCCTCGCGAAGCTCGATCGTTCGATACTGCGCGTCGTCACGCAAGGGCATCAGAAGGGTGTCTTCATCGTCGGAGACGAAGAGTCGGAAGAGGTCCTCTATGGTCGTCTGGCCGATCGAGTCGACCTCGTCGATGAAATCGTCGTCCGCTGCCACCGCGCCGGTTCCGAGGAGCCCCGCGGCGATGACGATCCAGGCGATGCGTGGTGCGAATATGCGATCGATCATGGTTCGATCCTAAAGTGTGTTCCCCTCGTTCCGAGGAGTCGGTGCAGCGCCACGAGCGACGCTCCACCCAACAGCAAGGTCAGCGCCAGCAAGAGAGTTCCTTCCGGGCTCAGAGCGATCGATCGGAACGCGTCCGAAGCGGTTCGCGCGACCGATAGCGAGCTCTCGAGCCGCCCGAGCCCAATCCCCAAATGGACCCATATGCGTGCGATCCATCGAACGACCTCTCCCGCCCCCGATGGACCGGAGCCCAGCAGGGTCGCGGCCGGCACCAGGCGCCCGAGCATGCCGATCCAGACCACGCCGAAGAGAATCGCCGCCTTCGCCCACCCCCGAGAGAGGATCGGTCCGACGCCGGCCACTGCCACCGCCGCCATCACCTGCTCCACGAAGCGATCCGCCGGAGCCAGCGCCGGCAGGCTACGAAACACCGAGCGGAAGAGCCGATCGGCCTCATCATCCGATCCGACCGATTCGGCCGCGAGCCAGCGTTCGACCATCGTCCGGTTGTGTCGTCGTTTCATATCGGAACTCGCTCCGGCCTCCATACGGCCTCTACGCATCAGTGGTTTCACCCCACCCCGCCGCCCGCATGAGCGCCGCCATC
>CAZFNT010000711.1:0-2066 GCA_964520315.1 uncultured Gemmatimonadota bacterium | reverse complement strand
CTCAGTTTCTCAGGCACAGCTTAAACTGCTGTCCGGAATCTGGGGTCCACTATAGGGGTGAGGACCACGTCATGCCGTCGTCCGTCGAGCGGCAAACGAACGCGCCCTTATTCGCGGGCTCGGGCACATCCCAGCTGTGGAAGAGACATAGGAGAGTCCCATCGTCTGCATACGTGATGGCGGCAAGATCGACGCAGTCCAGCCCGAGCGGGTTGGGTTCGCTGAATGTCTCCCCTCCGTCGTCGCTCCTAGCCGTGGCGAGATCGCATCCAAGCGGTTGCCAAACCGCCACCAGGGTACCGTCGACCGGGTTCTGCGCCAGCTCGACGGAAGTTCCACTTCTTGAGTCGCCGATGTACAGATCGGAGAAGGTCCATCCGCCGTCCGTAGACCTTCGATAGCGGATCTCATCGTCAGCATCGTAGTCCGGCATGTTCCCGAGGACATGGAGTCGACCCCCGATGGCGTGGTCCGCGATCATCTCCTCCATCATGAAATCGCTCATCAAGCGACGCGGGCTCCATGAACTGCCCCCGTCGCTGGAATCGGATACGTACTGGCCGTCCATCACGTAGAGCCGACCCGTTACGTCCGTACAGAGCGCGCCCGGAAATTCGATGTCGGGGATCGTCGTCGGATCAGAGAAGTTCTCGTAGCAGCCGGTGCCGCAGAGGGCGAGAATCGTAGCCAGGGTCAGGGTCTTGGGTGACATTGGAGTTCCTTTGCAGATCGCGTTGCAGGTGTCGGCGCGCGAGTTCTAGGGCGAGATTGAGTCCGCTGCAATCCCCTGGACTCCCCAGGAATCCGCCTCAATCGTGTCAGTTCCTCTTGTGGTTCGAAGCGACGCTCCGGGTGGGTGAGCGGTTGGGTCGTCGTTCGCTTCTCACTACCGAGGTGGTATCGTTTCTTGCCGCCGGGTGCCGTTCGCAGGTATTGCGGGGACAGACGGGCGCGACACGCTCGCCGCCACGGACGAGTTCGAGCCCGTAGGGTGCCATAATTGGGCCGACCCTACCCCGCAAGGACTTACGGCTCCCGATCTGCCCGAGACGGAGGTGGCTTTTCCTTGCCACAGCGGCCGATTACCCCCCAAGCTCCGGCCATGTCCTCGACCTCCGCTCCGACCGCCCTTCACTTCCTCCTGTTCTTCGTCGCAGGCTGCGTCAACCGCCACCAGCAGCGCGTCATCGAGTACCTGCTCGAAGAGAACCGGGTCCTCCGCGAGCAGCTCAATGGGCGCCGACTTCGGCTGACCAACGATCAGCGGAGACGCCTCGCGGTCAAGGGCAGGATCCTCGGCCGGAAGGCGCTCGGGAAAGTGGCGGGCATCGTCACCCCAGACACGATCCTCGGGTGGTACCGGCGGCTCGTCGCCAAGAAATATGATGGGTCGGAAATCCGGAGATCGGGCCGCCCTCGAACGAAGTCCAGCATCGCCGATCTGGTCTTCAGGATGGCCAAGGAGAACCCCAGCTGGGGCTACACGAGGATCCGGGATGCTCTCCGACAGGTCGGCCACGAGATTGGGAGGAACACAGTGAAGAGGATCCTCCTCGATCGTGGGATGGAGCCCGCCCCCGAGCGGATTCGGAAACCCTCTTGGGAGACGTTTCTCCAAGCCCACTTCGGCGAGATGGCGGCTGCCGACTTCTTCACGGTCGAGGTGCTCACGCTCGTTGGGCTCGTCCGCTACTCCGTCTTCTTCGTCATGCGCCTGGAGTCCCGGAAGATCGAGATCGCCGGGATCACGTGCGATCCGTGCGGGACATGGATGGAGCAGATCGCCAGACACCTGAGCGACTGCCAGGACGGATTCCTGCTCGGTATCCAGTATCTCATCCTCGATCGTGATCCGCTCTACACAGCGCGGTTTCGAAGCATCCTGAAAGACAGCGACGTGTCCGTGATCCGCCTTCCTGCGCGAAGCCCGAATCTGAATGCTCACGCCGACCGGTTCGTGCTCTCCATCAAGTCCGAGTGCCTCGATCGCATCATCCACCTGGGTGAACAACATCTGCGAAGGGCGGTCAGGGAGTACGCGGAGCATTATCACTTCGAGCGCCATC
>CAZFNT010000710.1:0-2074 GCA_964520315.1 uncultured Gemmatimonadota bacterium | reverse complement strand
GCCCCGACGACTACTGGCAGTATCACGGTCACGAGTATTCCTGGATCGCGTGGGAGGAGCTTTGCACCTGGCCAACTGACGAGGGCTACCGGCGGATGATGTCGTGCTGCCGATCGGCTCGCAGGGGGGTCCCGCGCAAGATTCGGGCGACTGCGAACCCGTACGGGGCGGGTCACAATTGGGTCAAGGACCGATTCCGCTTGCCGGCCTGGCGGGGGCGGGTGATCGACGACGCGATCGACGCCGACGGAAACCGCGAGCCCGCCCGAGTCGCCATCCACGGGCGTCTCGACGAGAATCGGATCCTGCTCGACGCTGACCCGCACTACATCGACCGGCTCCGGGCGGCGGCGCGCAACCCTGCCGAGCTGGCGGCGTGGATCGAGGGCTCGTGGGACATCGTCGCCGGTGGGATGTTTGATGACCTTTGGAGCCCACGCCATCACGTCGTGCCCGCGTTCGACCCGCCGAGCTCGTGGTACCTCGATCGGTCCTTTGATTGGGGCTCGAGCAAGCCTTTCTCGGTCGGCTGGTGGGCCGAGAGCGACGGCACTGACCTCATTCTCCGTGACGGCACCCGGCGCCCGACGGTGCGCGGTGACCTCTTTCGATTCGCCGAGTGGTATGGGTGGACCGGGCGGCCGAATGAGGGGATGCGAGCGCTGGCCGCTGACATCGCCCGAGGGATTTTCGAGCGCGAGGATCCGACCGGGCTTAGGCTGCGGATTCGTCCCGGCCCGGCCGATTCGTCGATCTTCTCGGTTGAGAACGCCATGTCTGTCGCCGTGGATATGAGCGCAGAGGGGTGCCACTGGATCCCGGCTGACAGGTCCAGCGGTTCGCGACGGCTGGGCTGGGAGCTGATGCGCCGGATGTTGCGCGACGCGGTTCCGGGCGACACCCCACGGGAGAAGCCGGGGCTATTCGTCACTGAAAATTGCGACCAGTTCCGGCGGACGATTCCGGTGCTCCCCCGCTCGGCCCGAGATATGGACGACGTGGATACCGATGCCGAGGACCATATCGCTGACGAGGTTCGCTACCGGGTGCTCGCGACTCGCCCCCAGATGAGGCCGAGCAGAAACGGCCACGCTCCCGAGGGTGTCGGCGCGGGCATCCCTTCCGAGGAGTGGTAGATATTTAGTCGTTCCCATGCTCCGCAGCACAGACAAAAAACGCGCCATGGCGGTGACTTTGGGAATCCGCTCGACGTTTCTGTCGAACTATCCCCTTGACCTCGACAATTTTGTCGACTACACAGGGGGGCATGGACGTGTCCGCGCAGCCACACCCAAACGGAGCCGTAGCGCTCGCCGAGTCAATCGTCGATCGCTTTGGGGCGCCGTATCGTCCCGAGGCGCTCAGGGGGCCAGCGCCGGGCGGCACGGGGACTACGATCATCCTTGGACACCTCGCTGACGAGGATATCGACTATGCTGCCGCGTGGCAGCTTCCCGCCAGGTGGGACACGCTGGAGCGGATGGAGACCGACTCGAAAGTGGCCGGGCTTGCGAATGCCGAACTGCTCCCGATCCTCGCGGCTGAGTGGGACGTGCTCCCTGCCGGCACGAACGCTCGCGACCAGGCGAACGCCGACCGGTGTCGGGCGCAGCTTCTCGATCGGCGCGGCGATCTCTCATGGCACTCGATCATCCGGATGGCCCATCGCTACCGTGGCCGGGGTTGCCAATTCCTCGCGCCCGAGTACGCGCTCATCGACGGGGAATACGTGCTGGCTCGGCTTTCCGAGCGTCACCCGAAGACGATCACGGAATGGCTTCCCGGCGACCGCGGGTATGACGACTTCGGGGGATTCAAGCAAGAAATCTGGCAGAACGGTGCCTACCATGCGGACGTGTCGGTTCCCGCCGAGCGACTCCTCGCGCTCTGGAATGACCGCAAGGGCTCGAATTGGTACGGCACGCCAGGATGGCGCCCGCTCTACCGGTCCCACTACCTGCGCGATAAGCTCTGGCGCGCGCTCGGAATCCACGCCTCACGGTTCGCGGCCGGGATACCGACGCTGGAGCGCACCACACCGGGGGGCGCAGCCCACGGCACCGACGACGAGGAA
>CAZFNT010000709.1:0-2078 GCA_964520315.1 uncultured Gemmatimonadota bacterium | reverse complement strand
GTTGTTGTTCCAAAACAAATTTCCACGAATCATCGGCCGCCCGAAAGCTTCCGCGGACCAAGCCATGGAAATTGCGCTTCCACCGTACTCGGCGCGATTCCGGGCGAAAAGATTCCCGCGAATCTCCATCCCGGATGCTTGAGCATCGATCGCACCACCCCCCTCGGCGTAGTTGTCGAAGAAGATGTTCCCGACTACCAGCGCCGCGCCACCGGAAACCTGCATCGCCCCGCCCCAGACGCCCTCGTTGTCGTAGAAGACGTTCCCTCGAATCGTCGCCGATCCGAGGGCGCCAATAGCGAAATGTCGCCCCCTCGCCATCGTGAACCCCTCGATCACGGCGTCGCGCTCCAGATCGGTCCCGATCATAACGATCGGGTCTCGGTCGTTCTCCGGCAGAAGTGCCGTGCGAAAGGGGCCGTGCGATGAACGAAGCACAACGCCGGGGCGCAGCTCCAAACTCTCGCGGTAGATGCAGGGTGCCACCAGCACCGTATCACCCGGCGAGTCGGCGGTCCAGGACCTCTCCGTCGGGCAGCTCGTCCAAGCGGGCGGCAAAGAAATAGACGTCGTAAAGGTCGCGAAGCAATCTGCGTTCATTCCACGCCGCGAGCTTGCGGGCGAGGGCCCAGTCCGGGCTCATGATCCTTACGACGCGCGCGGGTCGCCCGACTTGCTGCGCGACAGCCGCAGTGGATATGGGGATGCTCTTACATTCCATTGCCACGTTGGCCTCGAGTTGAATGGCTGCACGATCGACGCGGATCTCCGCACGCATCATCTTGGAATGCAGCTCGATCGTCAGCTCCGCATCGGTTATCTCACCGAGCACGGATTCAACCTTTGCGCGAATCTCTTGTTTGGAGCGGTGCGGCACGAAGACGTAGTCGATGACGGTAGTGGACCGTGGGCTGTCGATGAGCCGCAGCGCCATTCCCCCTTTCAGGATGGCGTGATCCTTGAACACGTCCGCGAAGCGGTGCATGATCCAAAGAAAGAGTGTCTCTGGGGTCGCGGGACGATCCAGCGGTGTTGTCATTTGAGCTCCAGGACGCGCTCCGCGAAAACAACGAATTTTGGATTTTGGTAGTGTCGCAGGTAGCTGCGCACGCGCTCCATGTCCAACTTCCCGAGGTTCAGGTCGGAGTAGATATCAAAAACGTAGCGCCGTCCGCGGAGGTGGAAATAGAGGATATCGAGAATCGCCTTCTCCGCACTTGCCAGACGAATACCGTCCACTGTTTTGCAGCCAAACGCGAGGTGTTCAGAAATGCCCAGATGCTCGACCTCGAGCCCTCGCGCCGCGTAGCGCCGCGTTCTGCCCACCTTGGTCGCCACAATCCGGCGACGCGGATCCGGTCCCACGATCAAGTGGCGCGCGAGAACCGTCTCAAAGCTGATACACGAGCTCGGCGCGATGCGCTGACTCAGAACCGGCAGCTCGAACTCCTCGGCGACGTAGAAGCCACGGGTGAATCGTTGCAGAACATTCTCTTTGAGCGGAGCGTGGACGCGTCGGCCGAAGGCAGCCGGATGCCTCTCCGCGAGTGCAGTGTGGGTTTTATGTCACTATGAATACTGTCCAAGCTAGGGCTTCCCCGGCAGTTCTTCGACACTCACGAGAATCGACCCAACTGCTGGATCGGCTCGCGGTGCAGCGTCTTGTTCCGCAGCGCGCGGCATCGACCACGCGCCGGGCAAGATCGCTCCGGCGGCTGGTCTTGCCGATGAAGGGGATGGTCTGAGCGAGACGCAGCGCCACCATGCTCATGCCCTCCTGGTCCCGTGCGAAGGACTCCACCGGCGCGTTCTGATGGGCGAGGGTCAGGGTCGGGCTCTCCCACGCGCCTGCGAGGATCGGATCGTCGGCGGCCCGCACCGGACCGGCGGCGGCGACGGCGATCAGCAGCAGCCCGCCGAGATTCCAGAGGCGGAATCGCCAGAGGCAGTTCATGGTGCTCTGCATTCCTCAGCCCATCACATTCACCGGATCGCGTAGCGAGCGGTGAACCAGGTGGGCTCGGTGCCGGGGTTGGTGGGCGCGATCGCGGTGCGGCGACGCGGAAGTGAGCGAGGGC
>CAZFNT010000708.1:0-2087 GCA_964520315.1 uncultured Gemmatimonadota bacterium | reverse complement strand
AGCTCCGAGACTCCCTGATCGAAGATGATCGACTTGATCCGATGATCGAAGCACTCCCGCGCCAGTCGATCGGCGTCGGCCTCCGCCAACCCCGAGAGCAGACGAACTCCCGTCTCGACAGCCGCCGGCTTCTGCAGCCCCGCGCGCCACAGATTCACGCCCCGCCTGCCGACGGCGCGCCAGGAGCGCCATCGAAAAGGCTGCTTTCGCATGAGATGCGTCGCGAAGAGTTGCCCGGTCCAGCCATCGACCAGGGTGTGATCGACGTCGAACACCGCCGCTCTTTGAAAGGCCTGCGTCATTCGCGGCCGCTGGGTAGGCTGGCTGGGAGGGTGGTGATCGCGCTCATCCTCAGTCCCCCAGGCTGATGCCCAGGTCGCGCGCCGTCTGCACCAGGTCTCCATCGAGCGGCACGAGCTTGCGCCCGCGGATCGCCTCCGCTAGAGGCACCGCCACGACCTTGGGAGGTTGCAGCGCCACCATCGTGCCGAACGCCCGCATCTCGACGCAACGCACGGCCGCGGCGCCGAAGCGGAGCGCGAGCAAGCGATCGTACGCGGCGGGCACCCCGCCTCGCTGTAGATGCCCGAGAACGAGGTGTCTGCACTCCTTGCCTGTCTCCCGCTCCAGCCGATTGGCGAGCCACTCTGCGATCCCACCGAGCCGAGCCTCCTCGCGACCGGCTCCCGCGCCTTCGACGGTTCGCTGGTCTTCTCCCGCCGGAGCGGCGCCTTCAGCCGCCACCACGATGGAAAAGTGCCGACCATGCCGTTCGCGTTCGCGGATCTTCTCGGCCACCGAGTCCAAGCTGAACGGGATCTCCGGGATCAGAATCGCGTCGGCCGATCCAGCGATCCCGCTGTGCATGGCGATCCACCCAGCGTCGCGTCCCATGAGCTCGATGATCATGACGCGGTCATGGCTCTCGGCCGTGGAGTGCAGGCGGTCGATCGCCTCGGTGGCGATGTAGCACGCGGTCATGAACCCGAAGGTGAAGAAGGTAGACTCCACATCGTTGTCGATCGTCTTCGGGACACCCACGACCGGCAAGCCCCTCATCGAGAGTTCATGCGCTATCGACAGGCTGCCGTCCCCACCGATTGCGATCAGCGCGTCGATGCCGGCGGCTTCGAACGCCGCGGTCACGTCGGCGGATCGATCGACCTCGGTCCACGAGCCGTCGTCGTTCTCGACCGGCCACGAGAAGGGGTTGCCGCGATTCGATGTCCCCAGAATAGTTCCCCCAGTGTGGGTGATTCCTCGCACCGAATCTCGATCCATCTCGATCAGCCCACTATCGTCGGGCGCGAAGAGGCCACCGTATCCTTTCTTGATCCCTACGACTTCCCAGCCTCTGGAGAGCGCGGCCAATACGGCGGAGCGGATAACGGCGTTGAGGCCAGGGGCATCTCCACCCCCGGTGTTGATCGCGATGCGGCGAATCTGTCCTGATCTCAACGGAATCCTCCTGTTTCGAAGCTCGGACGGCCCCTGACACGAAGAAATTCCGCTCGTGTCGCTTCGCGAGTCGATTCTCGCACACGATCCTCCGATTTTGGGATTATCGGTGCGATGCTCGACCGCTCCGAAGTCATCACTCGCTATCCCAGGTCTCAATCGTGCACTCGACTCGAACTTGGATCCCCTTACTGATCGTCTTTTGCGGCCCGAGCCGGCAGAGTATCCGCGAGGCCCTTCGCTCCGATCCTGAGATCGCCGAGTTCGAAGATCGAACCGGATTCGAGGTTCCGGTCCTGGCGGTCAGCAAGGGTTACGTCACGATCGGCCGGCCCTATCCCGAGAACGCGCCCGATCCCGATCTGCTGCGCGCACTCGCCGGTGCCCCCATCGATCTGACCAACGCGGAAGAGGTCTCGGAACGGGCGGAGGAGATTCTTCGAAGAGCCCGCGGAATCGCGGCATCGGAGAAAGGGGTCGAGTCGGTCTATTGGCGGGTCGTCGACTTCACGCCTTCTGGCGCAATCGGTGAACGAAGCGGAGAGGTGATCTACGACGAGTTCTGCGCCAACTGCCACGGAGACGACGGTTTCGGAGATGGTCCGATGGCGGACGCACTCCCCTTTCCC
>CAZFNT010000707.1:0-2093 GCA_964520315.1 uncultured Gemmatimonadota bacterium | reverse complement strand
TGCACTCCTTTCCCCCTTCCGTCACCCGAGAGGTAGTGGAATCGTACTTGGAGGAAGTGCGCGCGCGCGGATGGACGGAAGTGCGCATCATTCATGGGCGAGGGCGGGGCGTGCAGCGCCGAACGATTCGGGCTGCGTTGGCGCGGCATCCAGACGTATTGTCGTTTCGAGATGCGCAAGCGTCGCGAGGGGGCTGGGGAGCGACGATCGTGACCCTGCGGGTGTCGGGGCCCTGAGCAACTGATCAGCGCGCGAACAGGGGGGCGGGTGCGGGCGCCGGGCTCGGGGGCGGAGCGCCACTTGGGCTGCGTCGTCGCAAATCGTTGAAACAAAGCGCATTGGGAGCTTGACAGAGCCACGATTTCACGCCGGCGCCAAAGAGCGAACAGATGGCACGCCCGTTGCGAAGCTGCACAGTCGGTGGCCGCACCGCTGGATGGACTCGCAGCGCCTCGGGGTCATCGTCCCTCCTCCCTCGGGCCGTATCACCCACGGCCCGTGCGACGGCCCCCGAGGTCTCTCCTCCCCTGCGACAAGTCCATGTGCGGCTCCCGCTACTTCGCTCCGCGGAGCTCGGCGCATCGGCCGGGCTCCGCGGGGAGTTCGAGAACCTGCAGTGGAGACAGGAATGAATCGAATCGGGACCATCGCCGCGACCCTGATGTGCGCGGCCGCCGCACCCGCCGCGAACGCGGCCGCCCACGGGGTTCGCATCAATATAGGTGCCGCGACACCCGTCGACCTTGGGGAGCTCGTGAGGCTCGCCGCCGAGGAGTTCGACGGAGTGAGCGTGCGCAGACTCGATCGGCTCCGCGCCGCCACATTGATCGTTCCGCGACGGAGACTGAGCGAGCTTCGCGGGCACCCGCTGATCGAGGAGCTCGCCGACTACATTGAGCTCGACGAGCGGGCGCGCATCCCCGAAGAGATCGTGGCCGGTGCCCTCGACGAGGACGGCCCGGGCGCACTGGCGACCCCCGATGATCCCTCCTTCTCCAAGCAGTGGGGGCCGACCTGCATACAGCTCGATATGGCATGGGACCGCGTCGGCTTCCTCGATGCGAACGCGAGGCTCGCGATCGTCGACTCCGGCATCGATCTCGATCACCCCGACCTCGCCGCCCACGTGCTCGTATCGGAAGGCTGGGATTTCGTCAACGATCGCGCCACGGCGAACGACGACAACGGTCACGGAACCCACTGCGCCGGCATCGCGGCCGCGGTGATCGACAACGGAATCGGCGTCGCGGGTGTGCTCAACGGCAAACTGATCCCGGTCAAGGTGCTCGACGCCGGCGGGTCGGGTTGGTGGTCCGATGTGGCCGCGGGAATCGACTGGGCGGTCGAGCACGACGCCGACGTGATCAGCATGTCGCTCGGTGGCGGGCGCGACCGAACGGTCGAGCGCGCGGTGGAGCGGGCGGTCGATGCCGGAGTGTTGGTATTCGCTGCGGCCGGGAATCACGGCAATGCGACAAGGAACTATCCGGCCGCCTTCACCGAAGTGATCGGCGTGGGTGCGCTCGCCTCGTGCGATCGTCTTGCCTACTACTCGGGGCGGGGTTTCGGCGACCATGCGACGTCGGGCAACGTCGAGATCGTAGCGCCGGGCAGCAACATCCACTCGACCTACAAGAATGGCGGCTACGTCTCTCTCTCGGGAACCTCGATGGCAACACCGATGGCGGCGGCGATCGGACTGGCCTATGTGGAGCTGACCCCCTGGCCGGCGGCGACGATCCGGGCCCACATGCAGCACAGCGCCGATGACCTGGGAGCGGAGTCCGACTTCGGGTACGGACGCGTGGATGCCTGGCCTTTTTCGGATTGAGGGGTCGACCCTGAGAGCTGAAACCCAGGGTTGAGAGCCCCGGCGAGGTCGCCGGGGCTTTTGTGGGTACCGCATCTTCGGGGTCCACTCCATTATCTGCGCGGACCCTTAGGGTCGCCGGCGGTGCACTCGGGGCGCAGTCCCCCAAGTCCTCTCGACTCTGGGTTATGGTTCCCGCTCCGATCCGGCCAGCTCGATGGTCGAGCGCGCCGGCGCAGCCATGAACAAGACCCCGGAGGTCCCAATTGAAGAAGCTCTTCCG
>CAZFNT010000706.1:0-2100 GCA_964520315.1 uncultured Gemmatimonadota bacterium | reverse complement strand
GGCGTAGACGCCCTCCTTGTAGACGCGCTTGCTGAGGAAGTCGCCCTCGGAGTAGTAGCGCCGGAAGAAGCGGAAAAGGTGGTCGTAGACCTCGGCCTCGAGGGCGTCCAAGTCCACCGCCTCGTCGGCGAGGCGCGCGCGCAGCTCCTTGACCTTCTGCGTCGTTTCCGGATCCACCCCGAGCCCCGTGGCCTGCTCAACGACCTTCGCCAGCTCCTTCTCGATCGCCGCCTTGTCGGCGGGCTGGTACTCGGCGAAGGCTGCCTTCACCTGGGGCAACAGGTCCTGCTCCAGGAACCCGGTCACCTCGGTGCTCTTGGCGTGCATGATGCGGTAGAAGCCGAAGTCGAGATCGGGCTGGTCGAGTTGGAAGAGCTCTCTCAGCAGGCCCACCAGCTTGTCGAATCGTCGGCTCATGTTCGTTCTCCATCTCCTGCCAGGTAGTAGCGACGCTTCGGGTCGCGGGGTCCCTTGCCGATTTCGCGCACCAGACCACGATCCACCAGCTTCCTGAGGCGGGTTCGCGTCGCCCGCGGCGTGAGGCCCAACACCCCCGCGATCTCGCTGGTGCCGTGCCCCTCGCCGTCCGCCAGAAGATGCAGGATGGCGCGGTTAGGTTCATCGAGCGCGCGGGGGCCAACCGGCTCGGCAAAGAGCGTCACCCGTAGGCGTATACCAAGCTCTTCCCATCGTGGCGCGGGCAGGCCCGAATCGCGGCAGGCCGCGATCATGCGCTGCGCGCCGCTGCCCCATTGTTCCACCAGACCGAGTTCGTGGAAGACCCTGCCGATCACCCGGTTACGCAGCTTGGAGATGCCGTGCGGGAGGTCCTCGATAGTGAGTCCGAAGGGCAACAGGCCGGGATTCTCCACCTCGAGCCGGTCGTCGAAGATCGCCAGGCGGAGGGGGGCGCCGGCTTGAGCATAGTCGGCGTGGACCACCGCGTTGACGATCGCCTCGCGGACCGCGACCGGGGGCAGACTCCAGCGGTCGGTTCGGCGCACCCGGCCGATGGCCGCGCCGTGCAGGGAGTGCTTCTCGACGAAGGCGACCGCCGCCTCGATAGCCACCGGGAGGGGCTCTTCGATCCGGGTCTGGTCGACGATCTTGGCTCGATCCGTGCCGGCGAAACGCCCGGCCTGGATCCAGGCATCGGGAAATCGCGACAGGCGGTCCCGCCCGAAGAGGAGCAGGCCGCCCACCGTCGGCACCTTTCGGCCTTGGTAGTCCGTGACCAGACGCAGAGTTTCCAGGTGGCGCCGGGCGAGTTGGCGCACCGGGGCGAACAACTCGGAAGCAGCTCGGAAGTCGAGGGCTTCCGAGTCCAGATCGGGCAGGGGCTCTTCGTCGAAAGCCTCGCCGCGGGCAAAGCGCTGCATTTCGGCGATAAGCGCGGTATCGGCGCGGCGGTTGGTCGAACCGACCCGCACGTAAGTCCCTCGTTCAGCCCCCTCTCGGATGACGAAGTGGGGCCGGGAGGAACTCGGATGGATGCGTACGGCGAGCACCTGGCTTTGGCGGTAGCACAGGATCTCCAGGTCCGGTAGGAGCCTCGGGGTGATCGAGTCGCTGAGCAGACTGGCGGCGCGCTCCTCCAGCGACAGAGGATCGGTCACTCCGAGAACGTGCCGCGCACCATCCTCGACGCCCACGAGGATGGTGCCCCCTGTTGTGTTCGCAAAGGCCACCGCAGTACGCACGAAACCCGCCGGAGAGGACAGGTCACGCTTGAACTCGAGGGTCTTGCCCTCGGGACGCTTGAGGATTTCGACCAGTTCCACGAATCGGAACTCTACTAGGAAGCGAGTGAACAATCAAAACTTCCGAGTCGCTGGAGTGATGCGGCGTCGGGAAGCATCGGCTGGATGAAAGGTTGCGGGGCGGCTGATCGCAAGTCTATCCCGGCTACACGACCCGCCAGCAAATGGTGAACAGGCGCTCGGTCTCCACCTTCTGCGCCAGCCGCTGTTCGAGCTGATCGATGAGCTGATCGCGCTTGTCCAGGATTTCGTCCTCGATCTGGAAGATCTCCTTCCGCTGGCGGCGCTGCTGCCGCTCCAGCTTGCGCATCTTCTCCTGGACTCGATGTTGCTCCTCGAG
>CAZFNT010000705.1:1622-2103 GCA_964520315.1 uncultured Gemmatimonadota bacterium | reverse complement strand
CCTCCACAATCCCGGCCACCCCGCACGCCCCGGTCGCCCAGTGGTTCAGCACTCAGAATCCTCACAGCAGCAGTGGCCAAGGCGAGAACGACCAGCGTAGAGACATCTTACCAGAATCCGAGGCGATCTTGGCAAG
Source organism: uncultured Gemmatimonadota bacterium (assembly GCA_964520315.1). Lineage (GTDB taxonomy): Bacteria. The sequence continues at coordinate 1,967 of CAZFNT010000705.1, read as the reverse complement.
GGGAATCCGCCGAATCGGCGGCAAGCATATCCCCCAGAGATCCGTGGATACATGGAAGTGCTGAGATCGCGGATATCGGATATCTGGGGCCGCTGATACGGGGAATCCTCGGGAAGGGCGGTGGTTGGGGCCCCGCGCCCGGGGCGGCCCGGGCGTGCTTCGGGGTGGTCCGCATCTTGCGGTTCTGCGGCGGCCATGAGAACAAGAGATGACGGCAAGGGCAGAAGTTCCCGGAGGCAGCGGAGCTCGCCGGCACCTGGTCCGCGCAAGGGACAGGCTGACGAGGCAGGGGGGGCGCGGCGCGCCCGTCACGGTGCCGAAGGACATGGGCAATCGCAGAGCACG
>CAZFNT010000705.1:0-1612 GCA_964520315.1 uncultured Gemmatimonadota bacterium | reverse complement strand
CCGCGCGGGTCAAGTGTCTCCCCCAGAGCGGTCAGCGAGTGACCCGAGCCGGACCTCCGCTCACAGGTGCGGAACCGCCGCATGGAGGATCACGGGTGGGCGATCCGCGACTGCGGGAGTTCGCGCTCTGGATCCGGGAGAGACGCTTGGCAGCCGACCACCGAGTCCCCTTCCTCCTTCGTTGGGTGGATCGCTTCTTGGCGCTTCAGGCGAGGATGCCCGCCACGCCGTGGAAGGTTGCGCTCGAGACCTACCTGGAGGATCTGGAGCGGGAAGGGGCGCGGGACTGGCAGATCCGGCAAGCGGGCGACGCGATCTCCCTCTACTTCAACCAATTCGGCTCCGTGGCGGCGGAGAGCTTCTCGGCCGCCGTCAACGGAAGGACCGGGGCGTCGGTCAACGAGCCGGAGGCCGCGCTTTGCGAAATGCGTCGTCTCATGAGTCTCAAGCACTATGCCCGAAGTACGATGCGGAGCTATCTGGGTTGGGCTGAGCGATTCCTGGACTATCTCGCCCCGGGGCGAGCGACACTTCCGTGCAGCGCCGACGCCAAGGCCTACTTGAGCCATCTCGCCACGCGGCGCAATGTTGCCGCTTCTACGCAGAATCAGGCATTCAATGCGCTTCTCTTTCTGTACCGAAATGTCTTCGGTATCGAGTTGCACGACATGGGCAACGCTTTGCGCGCGAGGCGCGGTCGAAAGCTGCCGGTCGTGCTCTCGGTCGACGAGACGCGAGCCGTTCTCGGCGAGCTGGGTGGCACCAGGCGCCTGATGCTCGAGTTGCTCTATGGCGGCGGACTGCGGCTCAGCGAGCTCGTCCAGCTTCGGGTCAAGGATCTCGATCTCGATGGGGGCTCCATCACTGTGCGCGAAGGAAAAGGGAACAACGACCGGCTCACCTTGCTGGCAAAGCGCCTTGTTCCGGATATTCGAGAGCAGATCGAGGAGCTTCGGTCGGTCCACGAGGCCGACCTGCTGGCCGGGGCGGGAGAGGCGCCGCTGCCCCACGCCCTCGATCTCAAGTACCCCAACGCCGGACGCGAGTTCGGCTGGCAGTTCGTATTCCCCTCGCGCAAGCTGGAGCCTGATGCGGATCGAGGCGTGATCCGTCGCTGGCACGTCTCGCCGGCGACGGTTCAAAAGGCGATGAAGGGGGCGGTGCGTCGGGCCGGCATCGCCAAGCCGGCGACCGTACACACTCTGCGCCACTCATTTGCCACCCACCTGCTACTGAAGGGGGTCGACATCCGGAGCATACAGGCGCTCTTGGGTCACAAGAGCGTCGAGACCACGATGATCTACACACATGTCATGACGACGATCGCCCCGACAATACCCAGTCCGCTCGATCTACTGTGAGTGTTTGTGGATGTTCGGCCTGCCCCGAGGACCACCACGGATCCTGAGCACCCCGCGCCGGCAACGCTGAAGCGGAAATGACCGACGTGGGGCGCGTGCGCCCATCCGCCCGTCGGGCAAAGAGGGCGGGAAGTTCGGGGGGAGCGGAGCCGAGGGGCTTGCCTGGCTTCCTGAGGGACGGAGATCGGCGAATCAATACTCAGTCCCAATCCTCTCCCTCTTCTTACTGCACCTCCACGACAAATCCCGCG
>CAZFNT010000704.1:0-2118 GCA_964520315.1 uncultured Gemmatimonadota bacterium | reverse complement strand
CCCGGCAGATGACCGGCTTGTCGCAGGCCAGGATCGCCGAAACCATGTCGTTGAAGAGACGCATGTACTGGCGATACTCCTCGGGGCGACGGGCGTAGTACTCGGCGTACTCTTTTGTGTTGCCACCCGTGCAAAATGCGCGGTCCCCTGATCCGGTGAAGACCACCGTGACCACATCGCGACGATTCGACGCGTGGCGCATGCCCAAGATGACACCCTTGACCATGTCGGTGGTGTAGGAGTTGAGCTGCGTGGGGTTGTCGAGGGTGATCCAACAGTGGAAGAGCCCTTCGGCGATCGATCCGTCGGGCGTGTGGGCCTGGCGGTAGTCGATGCGAACGCCTTCAGCGGGGGAGAAAGGGACTAGATCGTGATCGTTTAGCTGCTGCATCGTTCGATTCCAGTGTTGCGGGATTTGCGATTCAGGCGAAGTCCGGGACCAAGACCGCCCGGCGGCCGTCCGACTTGTGGTGATACATTTCGTCGAGCACCTCGTTCACTTCGCTCATTGGGCGTTTGGTGACCATCGGCGCGATCGGGAGCTTGCCCGTCACCGCGAGCTCGACCAGCTCTGGGTAGAGCGCGGGGTCGCATCCCCAGTTGCCGATGGCGGTTGCGTCGAAGGCCATCAGATTCGAGAGACGAAGGGTGACGCGGGCCGGGGTGAAGCCCACCACGGAGAGGGTCGCCCCGTGGTTCAAGAGGCCGAAGGCGAGTTCCTGCCCCGGCGCCGTTCCGCTCGTCTCGAAGATGCGCCATGGTGTTGCGGCGAGGCCTCGCTCTTTCGCGAATCCTCGAAGCTCGCCGCGCACTGCCTTGGGTTCAATGCCCTCGATGTCGAGTGCCAGGTCGACGCCGAGCTCACGCATCGCGTCGATGCGTCGGGCGCTCACATCGAGGGTCGCTACGGTGGCACCGATCGAGCGGGCCAGCAGCGCTCCGAACCCCCCAACGCCTCCGGCTCCGACGAAAACCGCGAGCTCGCCCGCCTTCAGTCCGGCTCGTTTGATCGCCTGCCAAGGGGTCGAGACCGCATCGGCGATCACGCCCAGCTCCGCCAGACCCACGCCGGAGTCGCCGATCGCTCCCCCCACTTCGCCCCCCCGCACGGGGCAGAGGTCGCGCGCCGGCACGACCAGATGGCTGGCGAATCCGCCGTGGACGTCGTTGCCGGGCATCACCTGCCTGGGGCAGATCGTGCCACGCCCTGCCTTGCAAGCCGCACACTCCCCACAAGGGAGCACCGCCGGAACGACCACAGCCTTCCCTACGAACTTCTCGGCGCCCGGACCCACCTGCTCGACGACGCCCGACACCTCATGGCCGAGCACCAAGGGCAAGGGGTGCTTCGTGCGCACGCCTCCGTGCAGAAAGCCGATGTCGGTATGGCAAACGCCACACCCCGCCACCCGAACCAAGGCTTCCCCCTCGCCAAGGGTGGGAAGGGGCCGCTCGAAAGGCTCGAGGGGCTTGCCGGATTCGGTCATCGCGTGGCCGTGAATTGTCGTCATGGTTTTCCTCTGGGAAGCTGTGTGCAAGTCAGTGCCGCCACATTATCGCGCCGCACAGGGCCGCGCAACTGAACCATCCTGCTGATTCCGACTCGAAACGTCCGACTTCGCGCACCGCTTATCTTAACGGGTGTCCGGCAAATCTCCCGCGCGAACGAGGAGCCCCCCCAATGAAATCGATGCCGATCTTCGCCGGCCTCTTGTGGGCCGTCTCTCCGCCCGCCCTGGCCGATCTCACCGCGAACGACCGGATCGCGCCGGAGCTGCACTCCGAACTCGATGCGACACCGGAAAACGAACTCCTCAGCTCGGTCATTTTCTTCTCGGAGAGGGTCCCCATTCCTCTGCTGGCGGCCCGACTCCGGAGGCGGGGGCTGAACCGCTCCGCGCGCGCCCGCCGTGTCGGCGAGGCATTGCGCCGTGAGGCCGACCAAACGCAGCGATCGATTCGACATGCGCTCGACGACTGGTGCGGCCCCGGCGAAGTGGAAGACTACCGGTCGCTCTGGATCGGCAACGCCATGGCGGTAACCGCAACGCCCGCCGCCGTACGCGCCCTTGCCGGGCGACCCGAGATCGCCTCCGTCTTGCCGGACATCCCCGCCGA
>CAZFNT010000703.1:0-2138 GCA_964520315.1 uncultured Gemmatimonadota bacterium | reverse complement strand
GAACAGTGAATCTCGATCGCCGGCCCCTTCTTTTCGACGCGCTCGGGTTTGGCCGCACCGGTCGCCCGGCGGAGCCTGTCGCCAAGCCTCACTCCCGGCGCACCTCATCGACCTCCGGCAGAACCTCCCCGACATTCACGGGAGAGATCTCATCGGTCGGCTCAGGCGACTCGTACACTTCGGGCACCGACCCTTCGAGCATATGGGCTATCAGAAGCAGCGCGCTCCGCTTCCCTTCACCTCCGAGCTCCAAGGGGGGCCCGACGCACGACGGGCATCCGAAGAGGCAAATACACGATTCGACTCGATCGCGCGCGGCGCGAAGAAGCTCCTCGGCTCTCTCGTAGAGTTTCCCGCTCAGCCCCACACCTCCGGGATAGGCATCGTAGACGAATAGCGTGGGGTTCCCGGATCGGGTCTCCGCCACCATCGGCACCGGGACCACGTCGCGTCGATCGCAGAGCGCGAATAGAGGAGCGAGGTTGGCCAAGGTGTGAGCGACACCCCGCAGGCCGCCCCCGAGGTCGCGCATCGCCTCCTTCGGGAGCAGATCCAGCTCCAGCTCGATCCAGAAAGCGGTCGTGTGGAAGTCGATCGGTGGAAGATGAACCTTGCCCGCGCCCACGTTCTCGTTGGTCTCGAAGCGCACCTTCTTGAAGAGAGGGACATGCTCGGTGACGCTCACCTCGCCGTGGGCGCGCGCTCCACCCGGTGCCGCCGAGTCGGCATCCACATCGATGACCTTGACCTCGGCCCGGGTGTCGGCGTCGGTGAAATAGTCGACGCGCACCGGCGTCACGTAGGCGCGTCTGCCCTCCCAGTCGAGCTCGGTCACCTGCCAGGTCTCGCCCTGGTGAATGTAGATCGCCTCTTCGTAGACCGTTCGCGGGGCCGCGTGATAGTCGATCTCGCCGATAACCCGCGTTCTGTCTCGCTCATCGTGGATCACGACGTTCTCGGGGGCGGAGCGGCGTAGCGACACATCCGAGGCGGGGAAAGTGTCGGGCGAGGACCAATGCCATTGGTCCCCCTCACGGTGCACGACCCGATGCTCCTCGAGGTAGTCCATCAGCTCACCGAGCCCCCCCTCGGGGCCGTAGCGCTCGGTCGACTCGAAGGGGAGCTCGAAGGCGGCGCTACGTGCATGCGCCAGCAGAATCAGCATACCGTCGGGGTTGATGACCCCGGCTTCGGGCGCGCTGCCGAAGAGAAACTCCGGATGCTCGGCGATGTACTGATCGAGAGGGGACGACGAGAGGACGAGAACCGCGATCGATCCTCCCCGCCGGCGCCCGGCACGCCCCGCCTGCTGCAGCGTCGAAGCTACGGTGCCCGGATAGCCGGCCATCACCACGGCATCGAGGCTGCCGATGTCGATCCCCAGCTCCAGCGCGTTGGTGCTGACGACACCGTCGAGACGGCCCTCTCGCAGGCCGCGCTCGATCTCTCGCCGCTCCAGCGGTAGATAGCCGCCGCGGTAGCCGCGAAGGCGCTTCGGATCACGGCCCAGCTTGCGCAAGTCGCCCCGCAGATCTCGGGTCAGGATCTCCGCGCGGAGCCGGGAGCGGGCGAAGACGAGGGTCGAGACCCGGGAAGCCAGCAGCAGCCGCGCCACGCGCCGGCTCTCCCCCACTACCGAGCGCCGGATCCCCAGGCGAGGATTGACAACAGGAGGGTTCACCACGACGAAGTGCTTCTCGCCGGTAGGCGCGCCGTTGCGATCGACCAGGACCACATCGTCGCCCAGCAGCTCCGAAGCAAGCTCGCCGGGGTTTTGAATAGTGGCCGAGCAGAGTATGAATTGGGGCGACGAGCCGTAGAATCGGGCGATTCGACGCAGCCTGCGAACTACATTGGCGACGTGGCTGCCGAAGACCCCGCGGTAGGTGTGGAGCTCGTCGATCACGACATAGCGCAGATTCTCGAAGAGCCGCACCCAGCGCGTGTGATTCGGGAGAATGCCCGAATGCAGCATATCTGGGTTCGTCACAACCACATGCCCCGACGATCGGATCGCCCGCCGCGCAGCGGGGGGGGTGTCTCCGTCGAAAGTCGATGTGCGCAGATCGACACCGAGGCCATCGACCATGCGGTGCAGCTCGGAGAGCTGATCCTGCGAGAGCGCCTTGGTCGGAAAG
>CAZFNT010000702.1:0-2139 GCA_964520315.1 uncultured Gemmatimonadota bacterium | reverse complement strand
TGGCGCACCCGTGGCCCGAAGGGAGTTTCCCGGTCTGTGCGTAGATGTCGCCTGCTACCCGGCGCAATCAGCACTGGCGTACGAGCATGCGCTACGGCCGCTCAGACAGGCGCGTTGGGCCTCACCGCGTCTCGTGCGGAACTCCGCCGCCGGCTCGGCGCGGCCGAGGGCAACGTCTCCGAGGTCGCCCGCGAACTCGGCGTTCACCGGAACCAGCTCTACCGTTGGCTCAAGAAATACGGTCTCCGCTGACAGCGCATGCTACCAGCGCAGATCGAGCCGCCCTCCCATCGTCGCCGCGCCGAACGTGGGCGCGAACGCCACGTCGACATCGGGGGCCGGGCGCCGAGGTGCGGTCACCAGGGTGACGACGCTCGCGGCGGCGAGTCCCACGCCTACCCCGAGCAGCACATTCGTCCGCGTTCCGTTGTCGGCCTTGTCGTCTCCGATTGCGTTGTAGTCATCGATGGACGCGCGATCGTCGGTCCAATCGTAGTTGTCGAGGTCCCGATTCGCGGATGCACTTCGGGCGCCGAATACAGTGCCGCCGGCGAACGCTCCGGCAGCGAGCCCGGCGAGGGAGAGGGGCACAGCCAGGCGGCGGCGACCGAGCTCGACTGGCGGTTCGCCGGTGGCAGGCGCAGGCAGCTCAGCGGCTGCTTCTTCTGCCGGCGGTAATTCGCTTGGAGCAGGCGCAGTGAGTTCCAACGTCACGTCGACGGTCTGCTCCTCGTCGTAGGTGAACGCGACCGTTTGGGTCTCCTCGATGTGATCCTCGGCCGAAACCGTCAGCGCATAACGGCCCGGGAGCAGCTCGAAGTCGAGCGGCGCCCCCAGGCTCTCGAAGGACTCGCCGTCGATCGTGACAACGGCCGATGCCGGAGAGGCTCTCACGGTCAGCAGGGCCGCGTGAGCGACTTCGAGAGCGGTGAGCTGGTCTTCGCCCAGTGCAGCGAGCTCGCCGCCGGCTGCGACGGTTGCTTCGAGGCAACTCGCGATGCTCAGCCGCACGAACCCGGAGTCGAGAATCTCCAGCGCCTGCTCGTAGCCCGCGATGGCGACATCGCAGTCGCCAGCATCTCTGGCGTCGTCGGCCAGGTGAAGGACGTCGACGAGCCGGATCCGATCGTCGGCGGAGAGTTGGTCGATCGACGTGGCCTGTCCGCTCGCCGGCTGCGGCGATGCCAGGGTCGCCACCGCCAATAGGATCGAGAGGCCGAGTGTGTGAAGCCTGTCCATTGCCGTCCGATTCGTGCGAGTGACCAGGTGGGGTCGGCATCGGCTACCCCTGGCGCGCCGGAACCGAAAGCTACCACCAGCCGTGGCGGGTCGCGAGGTTTGCGGTTTCGAGTTCCGTTGAGTACGGTCGGACGCTACTGGTTGAGTCGCTGTGAGCATGCGCATCTGCCTCGAATGCGGGACCGAGAGCACCGAGATCGAACGCTCGGATTGTACCGACTGCGGCGGTCCGGTGGCGAAGGTCGTCCAGAAGGGCGCGTCTCTTGCCGGCCGGAAGCTCGGCGAACGCTACGTGCTCTTGCAACGACTGGGCCAGGGTGGGTTCGGGTCCGTGTACAAGGCCCGACACCGGCACCTCGATCAGTTCGTGGCGATCAAGGTGCTGAATAGCGACGTGGCGGCTCACCCGGACATGCTCAAGCGCTTCTACGGGGAGGCGAAGAACACGTCGAAGCTGCGGCATCCGCACAACGTGCGCGTCTTCGACTTCGGGCATACCGACGACGGGCTCGTGTACATTGTGATGGAGCTCGTCTACGGCATGCCGCTCGGCGACCTGCCCAAGCCGATGGCGCCGCGGCGGGTGCTCAGAATCCTCGACCAGGTCTGCGGCGCGTTGGCTGAGGCCCACTCGCTGGGCCTGATCCACAGGGACATGAAACCCGACAACGTGATGGTCACAGAAGTCGACGGCGAGGACTACGTCCACGTGCTCGACTACGGCATCGCGAAACTCGAAGACAGCTCGACGAGACTGACCCGCGGTGGGTTCATCGGCACGCCGCAATACGCGGCCCCTGAACAGGCGACCGGTGCGACCCCAGATCGCCGGAGCGATATCTACGCGCTCGGTCTGATCAGCTACGAGCTCGTGACCGGGCGCCGGACGTTCGAGGCCGT
>CAZFNT010000701.1:0-2145 GCA_964520315.1 uncultured Gemmatimonadota bacterium | reverse complement strand
ATCCATAGACCGGCTCGAGACGCCGCCGCACCCATTCCGCGACATGGGGGGCCCGGTTCCGCCGGCGGGGGCTCGGGGCGAGCTCGAGCGGGGCCTCCATCAGCTCGGTCGCCGCCTTGCGATCGAGGCGCCCGAAGGCCACCATCGAGTTGAGGACCGTTCGGCGGCGATCGACAGCGGCCTCCGGGTGTCGAATGGGGGAGAACGATCCGGGGTTGCCGGGAAGCCCGACCAGCAGTGCGGCTTCCGCCAAGTCCAACTCTTCGACGTGTTTCGAGAAGAAGCGGAGCGAAGCGGCCTCGATACCGTGGGCGCCGTGGCCGAAGTAGATCTGGTTCAGGTATTGCTCGAGGATCTCGTCCTTGGAGTAGGTGCGCTCGATCTTGAGCGCGAGGAGCGCCTCTTTGATCTTTCGGGACCAGACCCGTTCGTGGGACAGGAAGAGATTGCGGGCGAGCTGCTGTGTGATCGTGCTGCCGCCCTGCTTCGCGGAGCCCGCCCTGAGGTCCCTCAATGCGGCGCCTGCGATGCGGTGGAAGTCGATTCCGGTGTGCTCGTAGAACTTTCGGTCTTCGGTCGCGATCAGGGCATCGATGAGGTGATGGGGCACTCGGTCCAGTGGGACCAGATGCCGTTTCTCCTCGAAGAACTCCCCGAGCACGGTCTCGCCATCGGCCGCATACACCTTCGATACGAGGGATGGGCGGTGCTCTTCGACTTCGGCGAGGGATGGAAGCCCTTGCAGGTAGACGACGAGGACGCCGGCCATCGCTCCACCGAGCAGGGCCACGAGTCCGAAAGAGCCCAGGCCGATCCAGAAGGGAAGGGCTCGTTTGTTCGCGCCCATTGGGTGGCTCTCCTCTGCGCAACAGGCTCCCATTGCCCGGGATTTGATGTACCGATGTACGCGTGGGCGGCGGATTTCGATTCCGCGATCGAGCGCATCGGCTTTACCGCGGCAGCCGCAAGGCTACTGCACGCCTTGCGCATGAGGTGCGCGAGAGTCCGCGATGAAGTGGGGGAAATCCCTTAGCTCAGGCGAGAGACCCACCGCGATGGGGCTGTAGGCGCCTTCATTTCAACGAAATCGAGCATCGGGCACGGCTGGCACCAACATTGCATCCTTTTCATGCTCCGACGCGGTGAGTGTGGATCGATCCCGATCCGATGACGCGTCGGCACCGGCCGCGTTGGATCGAGTATGGGGGCGCTGCCGGCCCGGGCTAGAATCAGCAGGAAGACGAAGGCAGAGGTTTCGCAGGAGCCGCTGAAAATGGAACCAGTGCGGATCGAGCCGATGGATGTAGAGGCAACGCGGCGCGCGCTTCGTGTGCAGGGGTACGTTCGCCACTTGATAACCGGCGCCGGCGTCGGATCGGCCAAGGTCACGCTTGCCGATGCTTCCGATCGACTGATCGCATCCGCCGAGACCTTCACGAACCACGGCCGCGCGGGGTTCTACGCGATCACGCTCGATGACTGGGATGCGGGGATTCACACGATCAACGTTGTGAAGCCCGGCTTCAACCGGGCATCCAGGCGCTTCGAAGTGGCCGAGGGTGGCGAGTACGACATCAGCTTCAGCGTGGTGTGATCCGGGCCTCGAAGGGGAGCAGCGCCAATCTGGAAGATGCCGCGCAATTGGGTGTTGACTCAAAGACCGCCCCCCCCATAGGATGCGTGTCCGCTTCTTTCGAGGAACGGCCGGCCGGCTTCGCGCTGACCGGACTCGGGAGAAAATCCGAGAGACTGAAAAAAGGGGTTGACGCCCCGACCGTCTCTCCAATAATCTCTCTTCTCTTGCCCCAAAAAAAGGCGCCCATTCGGTGCGCGGGGCCCGCCTCTCCCGAGAGGCCCCAGAGATCTTTTGACAGTTTGATAGCGTGCAGCGAGCTCCTAAGTCATGTCGCTGTGTTCGACTTCGGTCGAACAGCGGCCTTTGAGAGACGGCACAGACGCAAGTCTGTGACCAAATGATTCTGCGGCACAATCGCCAAGAGAAACCGGTGATTTGGCTGCGAGCGCAAGCGGTGTAGGTCAGTGGTGATCGTCCCGAGCAATCGGTCGATTAGACTGCGAACGCCGAAGGCGCTCGCCAGCTTCTATCGACCGGATTCTCGCGGCGGACTTGTCCGCAAGAATCCG
>CAZFNT010000700.1:0-2157 GCA_964520315.1 uncultured Gemmatimonadota bacterium | reverse complement strand
AGAGCTCTGGGTCGATCCGTTGCACGATCTCTCGTCGCCCCTGCCGCAAGCTCCAAGAGTCGGCGCGCGCGCTCGGCGCTTTGGTGGGCCAAGGCACCAAGGCCTTTCGCCGCGCAGATCTCGGCAAGCGCGAGCTCGACCTCGATGCCGGCGAGGAGCGGTGTGGTGCGACCGGCGCGCCGCAGCTCTCGCACGCCGCGCGCCAGGTGTTCGAGGTCCAAGTCTCTCGGGGCGCCGACCGCGATCTCTTCGGTGCGAAAGGCGCGACGGTAGAGAAGCTCGCTCGCCGTGATCGCCATTTGCGCGTCTGCCCACAGCTTCTGGGACAAGTACTCTTCGGCCCGAGTGCGCGAGGTCTTGCTCTCGGCGCAAAGCACCTCGGAATGCGCTTCTTCACCGGCCAGATCCCAGCTCCCATCGAATCGCTCTATGCGCTCATGGAGCGCTTCGGGGCTGGCCACCGTCGCCTTCTTCAGGCGCGTCGCGAGCATCGTCGAGGCGGCCAAAAGGAGATCGCGCGGATCTTCGAGCGGGTGCGCATCTTCGACCAGCCGGCGGGCTCGCTCCAACAGCGCATTGCGTTCGGTCGTCGGGCGGGCGGAGAGCAGATCGCCACGCGCGGGTCGATCATGGTGCAGGCGCGGGGCGCGGCGAGTCGCCGGCCTGTGGTCCGCGTGCGGACCAGCGAATGCTCCGCCCGGCGAAGCGAGCGTGGCGAGAAGCGCCAGCAGCGCGGCGATTCGAAAGTTCGAGAATGGCTGGATCACGGTCGCAAACCTCTGAAGTCCTGCCCCCTGGGCGCAGAATCGCAAGGTCCGTGCCGCCGACGGGGGCCGGGGGAAAGCGGTTGAGACTCCACAGCTTGCGATAATCGGTCCCCTCGAAAGTGGTCCTCCGGGGTCAGAGACTGACCCAGATCGCCCACGATCACGAAAGATCTCCGTACTTGTCCAGCTTCGAGTAGAGAGTTCGACGCGTGATGCCGAGAAGCCCCGCAGCGCGGGATTTGTTCCCCTCCGCCTTCCGGAGGGCCTGGCGAATCAGCCCCTTCTCCACCTCCTTCAGATCCAGTCCCTCGTCGGGGATCGTGATGTCGTAGGCAACCCTTTCTCCCGGGCGAACATGGTCCGGCATCGCGGCGCCGGCGATCGGGCCCTCCCCCGCGAGGATGCATGCGCGCTCCATCACATTGCGGAGCTCCCTTACATTGCCTGGCCAGCCGTACCCTTCCAGCCGGCCGCGGACATCGGTGGTCAACGCCGAGAGGTCTCGCCCGTGAGCACGCAGAAAGTGCTCGGCGAGGGGCAGCACGTCGTCGGAGCGAGCGCGCAGCGGAGGCAGTTCGATCGGGAAAACATCGAGACGGTAGAAGAGGTCCTCTCGAAATGCTCCTTCGGCCATGGCCTCTTCGAGGTCGCGGTTTGTCGCGGCTATGACACGAACATCCACCTGGATCGCGCTCAAGCTGCCGAGCCGCGAGAACGTGCGGCTCTCCAGAACACGGAGCAGCTTCACCTGCAATGCCGGTGGAGTCTCGCCCACTTCGTCGAGAAAGATCGTGCCTCTGTCCGCCGCCTCGAAGACGCCGATCTTCCGGGCGATGGCGCCAGTGAACGCTCCTTTTTCGTGCCCGAAGAGCTCCGACTCGAGCAGATTCTCGGCTAGCGCGCCGCAGTTGATCTGTACGAAGGGAGCCCCAGCACGACTAGAGGCCGTGTGAATGCACTCGGCGATCACCTCCTTGCCCGTGCCACTCTCTCCTCGAAGCAGAACGGTGGCATCGCTGGCGGCGACCTTCTCCGCCATCTGGAGCACGGCGCGCATGGCCTTGCTCCTGAAAACGACCCGATCCGCGCCGAAGGGACCCGAGGCCAGCTCTTGGCGCAGCGCCGCGTTTTCGCGCTTCAAGCTCTTGCCGTCGAGCAAGCGCTTGATCCGAAGCAAAACCTCATCATTCTCGAAGGGCTTTATGAGGTAGTCGTGAGCACCGGCGCGCATCGCCTCGACGGCGGTCTTGGCGGAGGCATGCGCCGTCATCAAGATGACATCACTGGGGACGGCTCTTGCTTTCAGCTCTTTCAACAGAGTGAGCCCATCGAGCCCCGGCATGCGGATGTCGGAGAGAACCAGGTCGGGTGCATCTTCTTCGACAGCCTT
>CAZFNT010000699.1:0-2179 GCA_964520315.1 uncultured Gemmatimonadota bacterium | reverse complement strand
GCGCGTGAGCTCGATGCCCAACCCCCAGTGGTCGAGGACTTCGCCCGCGCGGCGCCGCACCCGCGACTCCAGGTCGAGCTTGGCGGTCGTCAGCACGCTGTCGATCGGCATCGTCGCGAGCACCGCGCGCGCCTGCCCAGCCAGCACGCGGGCGGCTGCCGCGTTTGCATCCTCCACGGCGAAGGTGTAGGCGATGGGGTCGGCGACCGTGTAGTGCGCGGTGAGCTCGAGATCGAGGAGGTTGGCGTCGGCGGTCAAGTGGCGGCGGTCGCGAGGGGCGCGGGAGCGGGCGACCTCGACGTCGACTCGGCGCACGGTTGTGACGTCCACCGCGACGATCTCCTCGATCGGGTAGGGGAGACGGAGCGAGATTCCCGGGGGCACGACGCGGTCGACACGGCCAAACCTCAGCACCAGGCCGAGCTCCTCGGCATCGACATAGGCCGTACAAGCGAAGGCCAGCGCGCAGGCCGCGAGCAGAGCCGCGGCGGTCGCCAAGGTGGGCAGCGCGGGCCGCGTCATCGGCGGCGCTCCGGCTCCAGCTCGAAGAGCGGCTCGAAGAGGGGGGAGTCCGCGGAGAGCACCAGCGTCGCATCTTCCCCGAGAATTCGGTCGTAGGCTTCGAGCCGTCTGAGGAACTCGTAGAGCTCAGGGTCCTGGTCGTGGGCGGCCGAATAGACCCGCGCCGCCTCGGCCTCGCCGCGCGCGCGAACCAGGGTCGCCTCGCGGCGCGCTTCAGCGAGAATCCGCGAGGCTTCGCGGTCGGCGACGGCGCGGATTCCCGAGGCTCTTTCGGCTCCTTCCGAGCGATAGCCCGCCGCGATCCGCTCCCGCTCGGCGCGCATCCTCTCGAAGACCGAACGCTCGTTCTGAAGCGGCAGACCTAGATGGCTCAGCCCCACTCCCCGCACGGAAACGCCGAGCTCGGCTCGCGCCAGCTTATCGATGTCGGCGCGCACCTGCTCCAGCACCGTCTCGATCTGGACTGCACCCGGCTCGATCGAGATCACCTGTGTGAAAGGCAGGCGCCCGATCGCTCCGCCGAGCTTCGAGGTGACAAGGTCGAGAAGCTGCGCCTCGGCCCCGGCCCGCGAGCCGACCGCCTCGAGAAAACGGCGCGCGTCGCTCGTGCGCCAGACGACGAAGGGCTCGAGCACCAACACCTTCTTCTCGCTAGTGAGCAGCTCGGTGGCCGGGAGATCCATCACATGAAGCCTGGAATCGAAACGGTGAACCGTCTGGATCGGCCATGGGACACGGGCGTGCAGCCCGGGTTGTGTCACCACTCGCCGTGGATCGCCCAGAGTGCTGACCACCACCAGCTCACCCTCGCGCAAGCTGAAAAGAGAAGCGAACGCGCCGGCGACCGCGATTCCGGCGATCGCCAAGGCTGCCTTCCAGAAACCGGCCTTCATCGTTCTCTCCCTTGCCCGAGCTTCGGTGCCCGCGGTCCAGATCCGGGCGTTGGTTCGGTGAGCCAGAGGGCTCCCTGCTCGGTAGTGAGCACCAGCTCGACACTGTCGAGTGCAGCTTCGATCTCGGCTAGGTAGGTTCGCGCGCGAAAAGTGCGCGAGTGGGCGTCATCGATCTCGGCGAGCAGCACGAAGCGCCCCGCTTCGCCCTTCGCCTTCGCGACCACCTCGTGCCCCTCGGCCTTGCCCTGCTCGCGCGCCGTGCGCGCTCGGCCTCGTGCGTCGGGCAGCAGGCGGGTCTCGTCGGCCCGCGCCCGGTTCACTGCGGTAGCCCGTTCTTCGTCGGCGTCGATTACGTCGTGGAAGGCCGCCCGTATCTCCTTTGGGGGCTCCACCGCTGTCAGAAACGCTCCGATCACCTCGATGCCGTAGTCGCCGGTCTCGGCTCGGAGTGTCGATGAGAGCTCCGCTTCGGCCAGCGCGCGGCCGCCCCCCAAGAGCTCCTCGGCGATCGTGCGTGCTCCCACGGTTAGCAGCGCTTTCCGCCCCAGCCTCTCGAGGCAGGTCTCGGCCGACTCCACATCGAAGAGGTAAGTGACCGGATCATCGACGCGGTAGAGAATTGACGCCCCCACATCGAGAAAGCTCTGGTCCCCGCTGAGCACGCGTCTGGGCCCCGGTAGCTCAAGGCGGCGAACCCGCGCGGTATCGACCCGCGTGACTCGATCCACCGGTGTCGGCCAGACCAGATGCACTCCGGGCTCGAG
>CAZFNT010000698.1:0-2183 GCA_964520315.1 uncultured Gemmatimonadota bacterium | reverse complement strand
TCAAGTGTGCGAACTCAGCCTTCGTCGATTCGAACGCAGGCATATCTGAAGCTGCAATTCTGTGTCGAGTCGTCTCGTTCTGGCGAAAAGGGTCGAGGTAATTCTTCTTGCCGCGGCGGAGAGCGTAGTGAAGGTGAGGGTTGGTTGTCTTGCCCGTATTGCCGGAAAGGGCGATGACGGTACCGGCTTCGATGCTGCGCCCCGGTATCACGACGTCGTCGTACACATCTGAAAGATGTAGAAAGAGCCCATGCAGCCCGGAATCCTCGAAGAGCAGGTCGATGCAGTATCCATTGGAGCGTACGTTCCAGTTCTTGCGCAACACTGTGGCGGCCATGGGTGTGCGGACCGGTGTGCCCACGGGCACCTTGAAGTCGATGCCTTCGTGCCCTCTCCCGTCTCTGAGTCGAGCGGTGATCGCTTCGTACTCATCGATCGGTGATTGTCTCAGCCGCTCAGCCACTTCGATTCCGTCTTCGTCCCAGATGGCCGGCCAGAGGTCGCCGCTCGCTTGGAATCTATAGCCGCGATACGTGGCGGCGTGTCGATCGCTTCGGTACTCGTACGCCAGTATCTCGATCGGGTCGCCAGGGCCCTGGGCGGGTGTACGCTGCACTCCCGCGCCATATCTGTAGACGACGCGGAAAGGGTCGCCCGGACGCGGATCGCCACGCAAGTCGATCTGCCACGCCAACGATCGCGCCAAATGCGCGGCGGCCAGTTGGGCCTCGGCGGCGGGCAGTCGCGAGCTCAGCGTCGCGGCAATGGAACCGTCGAGACGCCCAGAGAAGAGCCTGGGCTCGTGGTCGCCGACCGGTGAGAGCTCGGCTGGAGCTTGCGGTTCCTCGCGTGAAACGATCGAGGAGTGCTGCTGCTCGACGACTGCGGGAGCTTCGGGGGGTGCGACCTCCGGTGGAGGGGTGCGTCGTAGCCCTGCGGCAATGAAATAGACATTGAGCAGCAACGAAAGGGCAAGTAGCCCCGGGGTCCAGTTCGTTCGGGGGCGACCGAGCAGGGGCATCGGGGTTCCTTGTGTGGACGGCGGAGGAGCTACTCTTGCCAGGACTTCTCGCTGGGTGTCTTCTGAGACCGAATCGAAGATATATGGTACTGCGCGTTCCAGCCGACCCCAAGGCCTAAAGGACCTCCTGACGGTCAACTGACAGAGTGACATGCGTCGACCGGCCTTCATGTCACGCATCCGTCTCGGTGCGCCATCCAGTGAGAGGCCGACCTACGTCTGGTCTCGAGCCGTGCCATCCTTGTATTCCAAGTCCTTGCGTGCCTTTCAGATCGGCGCGTGGGGCCACTGCTCTTGGCGGGCACGGTCCTTGCGCGTGCAAGACGGGCTCGACAACACCCTTTCCACCGGCGCCCTTGGGCAGCCGGCAACGACCAACCAGAAATGCACCATGGCGGACTCCGGTAAGAAGGCGACCGACGACTTCGAATTCGAAGGCGAGCTAGCAGAAGCTCTGGCGGACGCGCTGGGTGAGGCGATTCTCGCGCAGCGGTTGATTCTCAGAGAGATTGAGAGGGGTGGACGATCCCCCGTCCGAGGAGCATTCACCTCCGCCGATCTGTCGCGCTTGACGCGCACGCAGGGTGCACCCGAAGCCCTCGACAGCGCCGAGGAAGAGGACGACTCGGACCAACCGGCGCTCTATGAAGAGTCGGATCGGCCTTCGGACGATGCCCTGAGCGGTGTCGAGCTGGAGATCGAGGGCGACGATCTCGATGATGTCGAAGACGAACGTCCGGCGAGCCGCCGCTTTGAGCTGCCGGTCGTGCCGCTGCGCAACTCTATCCTCTTTCCCCAGCAGGTCATCCCTCTGGCGGTCGGTCGAGAGCGATCCGTGCGGGCGGTCGAGGCTGCCATGGACGCCCGCCGCCGGGTGATGATCGTCTCGCAAATCGATGCGAAGACCGATCGCCCCGGAGCTTCCGATCTCTTTCGCTGGGGCACGGTTGCGCACATCCTCAAAGTGTTCGAGATGCCCGACGGCACGCGCAACATCATCGTGCAGGGGATGGCGAGAGCGAATCTGCTCGAGTTGACTCAGCAGGATCCCTACACAATCGGCGTCGTCGAGACCCACTACGACGCTATCGAGGAGTCGATCGAGACCGAAGCGATAGTAGGAAACCTGCGGTCGATGTTGGAGCAGATTTCCGATTTAGCG
>CAZFNT010000697.1:0-2183 GCA_964520315.1 uncultured Gemmatimonadota bacterium | reverse complement strand
GTGAGCCTCGGCGATCGCGCGCATCCCGTCGAGCACCCCCCGCGAGGGGTCGTCGGGAGTGCTGAGCACCTTGAAGGTCTCTGGGGCGCGGCCCTCCGACCAGAAGAAAAGATCGGTGAAAGTGCCCCCCACATCGATGCCGATTCGGTGCGTCACTCGGTGCGTCATGCCGCCCCTCTCTTTCCCGCCGCGAAGGCCCGCCGGCTCGCTTCTCGATGAGCCGCCGGGGAGTGCTTCTGCAGCACTTCGAATGCCCGCTCCGGTCCGAAGGGCAACCAGGACCGGCAAGCGAGCGCACCGAGCATCACCGCCCCCACCGCCTTGCGCGCTCCAGCGGCGGCGGCCAACTCGAGACCGTCGAGCACGACGAGCTCGGAGAGCTCGGGTCGGAGCGCCTCGAGCCACCGATCCGTGTCGGGATACTCCTCTCCGCGAAGCGCCAGGGTGGCCGGCACGACCCGACCGGAGCTGGCCACGACCCGAGTTCCGGCGTGCAATCGGGGCCTCGCCCGCTGCAACTCCAAGGGCTCCAGGGCGACCACGATATCGGCCCCCCGCGTGGGCAGAAAGGGGCCGCGACCGGGGCCGATCACCACGGTGGACTCAACCGAGCCGCCGCGTCGAGACATGCCGTGCACCTGCCCGATCCGCACCGGCAAGCCCTCGGCGAAGGCGGCTTCGCCCAGGAGCCGGGCGAGAGTGATGGCGCCCTGTCCCCCGACCCCCACCACGAGGATTCCGAGGATCTCCGCGCTGCGCGTCATGAAGCCGGCTCCGGCACGCGGCTGATCGCCCCGTTCGGGCAGAAATCGGCGCAGACTCCGCAGCCGGTGCACTGGGCGGCGTCGATCCGGATCTCGCCGGCCTGCACGATGAAGGCCGGGCAGCCGAAGGTGTCCAGGCAGGCCCGACAGGTGGCGCATCCCCCACAGAGCATGCAGCGTCTCGCCTCGGCCCGGGCCCGCGCCTCGGGGAGCACACCCACCACCTCGCGCTCGAGGCTTCGCTCCTCGGCGGGCAGCTCGGGGGGGGAATGACGCGGAATGCTCTCTTTTCGCTCGACCTCGAGGCCCGTCAAGGAGGGCACCGGCCATGCTCCCGGCTCCGGGGGCGGTGGCCGATGATCCGCCGCCGCCTCGCCGCGCAGGCTTCGGTCGATCCCCCAGGCGGCCCGCTGGCCGGAGGCGATCGCGTGGATGACGCTGCGCCGGCCGGGAATCAGATCGCCACCGGCGAAGATCCGGGGGTGGGAGCCTCGGCCGGTCGCCGCGTCCACCGCGACCCGCCCCTCCTCCGTGATCTCGAGCCCCAGTCCCTCGGCCGCCAGAGCGCCGACATCGATCCCCTGCCCCACCGCCACGACCACGAGCCCGGCGGGAACCACACGCTCCCCTCCCGGGCCGGTCGAGCCGCTCATCCGGCATCGAACCCCCGGCTCCCCGCCCCCCGTCAGGGCGATCGGCTCCCATCCCGGCCGCAAGTGCACCCCCTCCTGGGCCGCGCAGCCGATCTCGTGCTCCAGGGCGGTGAGGGCGCCCTCGCGCTCGATCACGGTCACACGCTCGGCACCCGCCAAGGCCGCGCTGCGGGCAGCGTCGATCCCGGCGTTCCCGCCCCCCACGACCACCACCTCTCGCCCCTCCACCAGTCCCGTCCGGCCCCCGAGAAAGCGCAAGGCGTCGAGCACGATCGGAGTCCCCTCCCCCTCGCGGGGCAGCTCCAGCGCGAGCGGCCGGTGGGCGCCGATCGCCAAAAAGACCGCGTCATGGCGACCGTCGGCCAGCAGACCCTCCAGCGTCAGAGTCGTCCCCAGATCCGTCCCCCCCTCGAAGCGAACGCCCAGGTCCAAGACCCTCTGAATATCCCGATCGAGGGCCGCCACCGGCAGGCGAAAGCGCGGGATTCCCGAGCGCAGCAAGCCCCCCGCGCGCTCCTGGCGATCGTAGAGCGTCACGCGATAGCCTCGCAGCCGCAGCTCGTGGGCCGCCGCCAGCCCGGCCGGTCCGGCACCCACGATCGCCACGCTCCGCCCATGATCCGGCTCCACCTCCGGCCGATAGGGCGTTTCCGGCTGCTTCGCCGCCCAGTCCATCACGAAGCGTTTCAGATCGTTCACCGCCACCGCCCCGTCGATCCCACCCCGAATGCACGCATCCTCACAGGGCCGGTGGCAGACGCGGCAG
>CAZFNT010000696.1:0-2192 GCA_964520315.1 uncultured Gemmatimonadota bacterium | reverse complement strand
GAGCTTGGGCTCCAGGTTCGATTCGAACTCCGCGCGCGACGCCGACGTTCCGCCGTGGTCCATGTAGCGACGAAAGCACTCGACGACTCGCGTAGGCTGGGCCCGCATGTCCGTGAGGCCCCGCCAGAGGTCGAAAAGGTCCGGCCCCGCCTCCTTTGGTACAGGGCCCGGAGCTTCGCGCCGAGAAGCTCGTCGAGCCCTTTGGCGTGGATGTCTGTTCCGGTCTGCGCATTGATCAGAAGCTGGACTCGGCACGGCTGGGGGCGTTCATGAGCGCCGTGAACCGACGCGAATAGCAGCACGGATGATGCTACCTCCGTGGTGCGTCGCCGTCCGCCCCGGGATTGACTCGCCGTGAGCTGCGGGCCATCCAGAAGCACGGTTTTCAGGAGCCGGGCAAGGAACCGCCGAGATCGGTCCACTCGGCCGGCTTGAAGGCCTCCCCGGGCACGCCTCCCAGGACCAACATGCGAACCCCCTCGGGGCGGGACACGATTTTGCGCTTGGGCTCCGGCGCCACGCGCGCCATCACGCCCGGCTGCAGTTTGTACTCCTGTCCAGCGCAGCGCTGCCGCTGAGGGCGATGAACACCTCCTCCTGCTTGGTTTCCAGCTCGCCCATGCCCGGGGCCGCGTCGCCAACCTGGAGCAGAGCCGGCGAACTCCGGGGCAACAAGAGCCGAGGCTCTAGACGCCCCAGGCTCTCCGGCGAAGTAGCCCTCCCCGCTCCCAGCGAGCCCAGAGAGCGTTGAGCGCGCCCGCGGCGAAGACCAGCGGCACGAACTCCACACACATTCGATATCGGGGCAGCATGAAAGTGGCCAATACCAGCAACAGCTGGACCCCGAACACCATCCAAAGCAGCGTCTGACGACGGTCTCTCCGGCCTCGACGCAGCCAGTGGCGCAGACCCAGCGCCAATGCCGCCAGCGAGGGGAGCCACATCGGTATCAGTCGGTCCGCGGGATGGGTGGTGTCGACGACGAGAAAGTAGAATAGCTTGCGTGCCAGAAGTTTCGCTTCCCGCGCAGGATGCTCCTTCATATGCCGCAGCGCGAGCTCGCGGTACCAGCGATCGGCGAGCACTTCATCCTGCGGATTGTCGTAGTTGAGAGACTCGAGATAAGGAGAACTTGGGATCGGGGTAGGCCGATTTGGATCCAATTTGGCCGCTGGCCAGGGATCGCGACCCGTGCCGCTCGCCAAAGCGTGGTGTCCGCGCAGCAGGTTGAATCCTCCGGAGGTTCCCAAGAGTGGTGTACCGAAGGCATCCAGATTGCGATGTACCCAGGGTGCCACTCCCATCGTGTAACCCAAAACGACAATGCCCACGGGCGCCAATCCGGTGCGAAGCAGGGGTCGTTTCCTTGATCTGCCACCTGCGTCAGCGTCCCCAATTGAGTCCCTGGTGTGGTGGAGCGCCCAGAGCCACGGCAATAGAAAGAGGGGGGTTTCGAAGCGAAAATTCGCCAAGAGGCCAACCACGACCGCCAAGCCGATCGATCGCCAAACGATGGCGGGCGAGCGCGCGACGCTCAACCAGCAGGCCAGCAGCATCAGCATGGTGGTGAAGGGAACGTCGTGCAGGCGGCCGCTCATCAGGAGGAAGCGCGGCCAGAAGAGGGCCAAGATCAACGCGAGCCCCCCTGCGCGCGCCCCCCAAAGCTCCCGCGCCACCAAACCGCATAGCAGAGGGATGATCAGTGCCGAGGCCAGCATCCAAGCGAGCAGCACTCCGTGCGCGAGCACCCCAGTACCGAAGCTCCCATACAGATGGGCAATAGCAACAGGATAGCCCGGTGGGATATAGGCAGTGGGCACGTGCGGATTGTAGTAAGCGTACACGCCCGTTGCGGCGAGATTCTCGGCGATGCGTCCGAACTCCCACAGCGTGGGGGATTCCAGATCAATGAAGAAGAGGGCCAGTAGCAGTCGCGCGAGCAATCCGAGTCCCAGCGCCGCCCCGATCAACCTACAAACGCCGATGCGCTCCACTCTTCTAATCTCCTCGGTTTCGTCCCCTGGAGGGCGATCGTCAACCATGACATCTACGATATGGCACCGGCCCGACACGGTCGCCATCCTAGCGATAGGCAGTCAAGGCTGCAATCGCTTTCGCGATGGACTGTCTCCAGGGAGTAGACAGCCCGCAGGAACTCGCGCAGCACGAGTCGGCGCAGGTGCGGCTTGAAG
>CAZFNT010000695.1:0-2192 GCA_964520315.1 uncultured Gemmatimonadota bacterium | reverse complement strand
GATCAACCTTCTGGAGAACCCCAGCTTCGACGTGACCTACGTGCCCGATACGGAGATCTTCGACCACGCGCAAGCGACCGAGCATGTCGTGCACTGGTGGGGAAACAACAACCCCGGCGACTGGAACTACTACCCACTTTGGGAGAAGGGAGTGAACCAGGACGAGCAGATCGAGTTCGAGCGGGATCCATCGGATGAGGACAACGTCTTCATCCATTTCCGCAAACCCGAACCGATCAACTCCGGCAATTTCCTCGTCTACCGCCGCTCACCCGACTCCAATCCCCTGGAGACCTTTCAAACCGAGCTGATCTACCCGTACCAGTGGCAAGCCAGCGACGTCACTTTGAAGTTCCGGGCCAAGGGCGACGCGGGGTCGGAGCTCACGGTCTCTCTTTCGCTCTACAGCACCGTGGTTCACGCGGATGAAGTATTCCATCAACCGGATCAGAATGCCGAGAACACCACGGTCGTCGTGACACTCTCGCCCACCTGGACCGAGCACACGATCGAGGTTCCGAGCAGCTTTCCGGTCAAATCGATCGATCTCCGCTTCGGGTTCTACGAGAGCGACGCCAACGACGACGATCCCTTCCCGGAGGCATGGATCGACGACGTGAGGCTCCACGACGATCTGCTCTGGGTCGCGCCGACCGCCGAGGCAAAGGCCGTGACGATCCATCCCGAGGGGCAGCTTCTTCTGGGCAACTCTCCGGAAGAGCTCGAGCCCTTCCCGGTGCTCGGCGTTCAAGATCGTTACGCATGGATCGGCAAGACCGCCCCGCTCGACTCGCTGCGGGATCGCTGCCAGGCGCTCGGAGCCAACGGCGCGGAGTTCAACACGCTGCTCAAGCCGCCGTCCGGATTGAACATGTACCGAACGAAGCGCGAGGCCTACCTCGTGCTCGACGCAGCTCTGGCCGCCGGCATGAAAGCGATTCTGTGGCTGCCCCTCTACCCACCGATCCCGGAGGAACACAAACAGATCGGGCTGCCACTGGTCCATGGGCTGGTCGAAGAGTGGATCGAGGAGTTCGACGACCACCCGGCCCTGCTCGGCTGGACCTACGGCGACGAGAAGCCGGAAGGGCAGATCAACACAGCAATCGACCACTACGTGTTCACAAGCTACGAGAAGTCGATCTACGAACTCGGAGCGAAATTCCGACCGATCTTTCTCTTCACCGCGGATGGACCTTTCGAGGACGCATCGGGAATGAACTGTTGGGGAAGCGCGCCTGCCGGGTGTCTCGACAAGATGTTTCAGATCGCGCACGTGTTGATGCCGAACTACTACCCGTTGAGGGCATCGCACAACGACCCCGGAGATGTGATCCCCTTGCTCTCGCAGTGGTCGTGGAGCAAGGCGATTCACCACTACGGATTCGGGATCCTGTACCCACCGCCCCCTGAGGAACCGTGGGTCACCATCACCCGGGCCGTTCTGCCGATCATGCAGTTGCGTCCCCTCGATCGATCGCACGCTCCGCCCGGGGGCGACGACTCATGGGTGATGGCGGCGCAGGCGGCGGGAGGGAAGGGCGTGGGCGCCATGGCGGTCACCGTCGGCATCGCCGATCTGGAGGATGGGAGCAACCCGACGGGACCGAACCGCTGGGACCTTCTTCAACCGGCGAACCGAGCAGCCTGGGATGCCGCCTTTCAAGGACAGGCATCGCAGCTCTTCGGCATCGTGCCCGACGTGAATCGCATGGCGACAGCGATCATGGAGAAGCGCTTCGAGGGCGATCCTTCGATCGCCAGCCTGCCGCCCAAGGTCGTGACCCACGCCGCTCCGAAGCCGGGTTCCGGCACCTGGACGGTGGAGGATTCATGGATTGCGCCGGAGGATCCCGTCAGTCACGACAATTCCAACGAGTTGAAGACGGGCTACACCTGCAACAAGGTCGATGTGGTTTGCTCAGGCTTCAGCCGAATCCGCTTCTTGGGGATAGAGGACGACGACATCTTCGACGCGGCCCGGACCGAAGAAGCGAATCTACTGCTCACCATACAAACCCGGGCACTCGCAGGTCACAGCGGGCTATGCGCAATCACCAACTGCCCCAGCTACTCCACCCCCATGTCGCACGTCTCGCGGATCCCCTCCCCGGACTCGCTCACGTGGATCAACGACGAAGCGTGGACCGATTTCC
Source organism: uncultured Gemmatimonadota bacterium (assembly GCA_964520315.1). Classification (GTDB taxonomy): domain Bacteria. The sequence goes on along the minus strand of CAZFNT010000695.1, from coordinate 36 downwards.
TGGACGCGGACGACCATCGCGTCTTCAGCCACATAT
>CAZFNT010000694.1:0-2197 GCA_964520315.1 uncultured Gemmatimonadota bacterium | reverse complement strand
GGGTAGCGGCCGAAGCTGCTCTGCGCGAAGCCGATGTCGGGAATGACGAGCGAGTCGGCCAGGCCCTGGTCCTCACCGTTCTGTGTCAGACCGACCCAGCCACCGGGAGCGATCGGGTTGGCCAGGGTCAGGACCGTACGGCCGTGGCCGGGAATCGTCCTGGGTGAGATCGACCACTTGAAAACGGCGTTCCTGTCGTCGGTCAAGAAGAAGCTCTCGAGTTCGAAGGGCCTCGAAGCCAGGTTGAGTACCTCGACACGCGCAACGTCGCCCTCACCATTGGGGATGAGCTCGCTCATGTGAACCAGTACGTACTCCGGCTCCTCGAACTCCTCCAGCTCCGCCAAGAGGAAGGAATCGCGGTCAACGATCGTGTTCGTCATGCGCAGAAGACCGCGGAGGTAGACATCCTCGTACTCCCTGCTGAACTTGTTCACGTCGCGCACCATTTCGTCTTGGAGCACGTCGGTTCGAAGCTGCGCCGTTGCGAGAATCGAGTCAGCTCCCATGTGCGTCGACAAGAGCTCGCGCAGCTTCTCCGAGTATCTGCGGCGCAGAGATGGCATTCTGAGGACCCGATCCAGCAGTCGATTGTAGTCACCCGACCAGATCGGGAACTTCTCGGTGCCGAAGCCCAGAGGTTGATGCGGAGCATCGAAGGTCTCGTGCAGATCCCACGGAACGACGAGCCAGGGGGACACCGGCGTGTCACGATAGAGATAGTAGTCGTCTCTGATCCAATCCTGACTGCCCACGATCGACTGATGACACGCGAGAGAGATGTACTCGTCCAGATCGACGTTGCTCTCGAGCCACGGCAAGATGTCTTTGTCGGATAGATGGCTGAGATTCTCTACGAACTCGACGATGTCGTCCCGATACCAATCGTCGACCGTGGCGCTTTCGTACCACCTCCTGTAGTCATCGATATCTTCCGTAGGAGCAAGAGAGGAATTGACTCTATAGAATCGGCCTTCAGGATTCCAACCCATGCGGTCCAAGAAATCGTCGTTCAATCTCTCGATGTGCAACAGGTTCCCGATGTGTTCCCCGTTGAGGGAGAGTCGGATCGGGAATGTCAACGAATGAGGCAGGCCCTCTTGCTCGAAGAGGTCCGCAACGAGCAACTCGCGCTGAAACGTCCTGTCTATAAATGTCGCTTTGAGCGCCACTCGGTCGGCGCCGAACATCCGAGGCGTGTCTTCGAGATCGACGTTCCACGACTTCTTCGGAGCGCCCCTCTGCGCGCTCCCGCGGTATGAAACCGAGACGCCTGAACGCAAAGTGTTGAACGCCACGAAGTCAGCCGGAACAGAGACGGTATCGGCAAACACGTGTGTATCGAGATAGTGGAGATCGTCCTGATCGATCCATAGCTCGTACGCTTCGAGAGGGACCGCATCGACCGAGCGCGGGCCGACCGGCTCAGTGAATGTCGTATCCGAAAGATTCCCATAGATATCGAAAGCCAACACGGCAAGTCGCTTGGGACAGCTGAGAGGAACAATCGAAAAAGGCACGAATCGCCAGTTCGACGCGACACTCCAAGCGGATGAATGGGGTCCCTCATCCGGACCGGAACAGCTCTTCTCCTCGAGAACGCGATAGCCCGCCAGGGTACGCGTCGTGTCGTCGTCCCAACGGATCAGGGCACCGTCGTAGGTGTCGTGGACCACGACTCCGGTGGGCGCCGCGAGAAGTGCGGGTGGCTCCACCTCGCGCACGGAGATCGCCGATACGGTGTGAAAAGTGGATTCATCCTCGAACACGACGTCCAACGCACCGTCCTGCACATCGACAAGGGCGCGGACATCGTAGGAACGGCACTTTCCCACCTCGCGCAGGGGATCGAATCCCCACGCGATAGCTTGCCCTTCGGCGCTCAGGTCGAGCGAGAACAATCCTCGCGCGTCTCGTGCGAACTCCGCCATGTGCAAGCTGAGTTCATAGGTCCCGGGACTGACCTCGAAGACGTATTTCTCGACGCCTATGCGTTGCGTCGAGTGGATCTTGCTGTCGCCGTCGACGTCGGAAAGGTAGAACGACATCGGATCGAAACCGGGGAGATAGGGTCTGCCGCCGACGGCCCCGTGGTCATTCAATCCGCTGTACTCCTGGTCCGCGTGGAAGACCGTGCCGTCGGGATGACGTACCGGTCGATCGGACCCGCAGTTGACCGCGTAGAGCGGTTGATCGG
>CAZFNT010000693.1:0-2204 GCA_964520315.1 uncultured Gemmatimonadota bacterium | reverse complement strand
AACCCCGCGTCTCCGAAAAAGGGGGCCATTAGATTCGTCGCGCGACTCAGTTTCGCGGCAACAACCGGAGATAAACCAATGAGAAGAGTCTCGCTCTCTGCGCACAAGTATCCGTCGAGCGTCCTTCGTGCGTGCATGACAGTCATGGTCGCGACGGCGGCTCATGCAGTGCCGATCGATCTGAGCGACGCCACACCGAGCATCACTGGACCGACGACGCTTCACCTCGACGGCGTCGCAACAATGGGCTCGATCTACTGGTCCGATCTCGAATGGAGCGATACGCGCAATGTCTTCGTTACGGTCGACTACGGTGAGGAATCGCCCTCAGGACTGGTCGCTCGATGGCTCTTCGAGCTCAATGGAGACGACGAGACCGGCAATCACGACGCGGAGATGATCGGTCCGGTTCAGTACGTGCCGAGCCCCGGTGGATGGGCGTTCTACACCCAGGACCACACGACTTGGGGCGAGTTTTCGCCCGGGATCCCGGAGATCACGTCAGGGGGGATTCGCTTCAAGTTCATGTTGGACACTGACTTTCTCGCGACCGGTCACCAACAAGAGCTAGTCATTCTGAGCTCCGGACGCAATGGCCACCACATCGGCGACACGGCAGTCTTGCTCAGGCCCCAAGATGGCAGGTTGGCCTTCTCCCAGGAGGTCGACACCGGCGGCGATCTGCTCCTGTCCAACATCAGCGAATGGACCGGGCAGATCTGGCACACCGTGACCATCACATGGGGAGACTGGGGCCGCAGAATGGTGACCGACTGGAACGGCGGGCGAGACGAAGCTTGGGACGATCTGGTGCGACCTTGCTTCAACGGAGATCTTGCAGAGCGTCGAGTGATCAACTGGAAGGAAGATCACGACACACCAGACACCGGTCTTGCGCTCGACATGCTCAAGATCTGGTCGGACGAATAGGTTGATGGGAATGGCCGGCGGCTGCAAGCGAGGGCCTTGCGGTCGTCGGTCGGGCATCACTATAGTGGACCCTTGGGCCGATGGGCTCGGCCGCTGTGGGGTGCGCCGGGCCGCGGCGCTTCGTGGGCCCGCAGGGCGGGAAGTTCGTCCGGAGCGGAGCCGCCGGGCATTCCTGGCAGAGTAAGGACGGCTGCCCGCCTCTCAGTGCGCAGTCCCATCGGGGATTCCGGGGCTGGATCGAAACGTCGGATTCTAACATTGGTCCGGTGAGTGGTTGCGCTATGGTTTGCGATCTTCACCACCCCACGCCGCAGCGGCGGGCCGGCTCTTGCTTGCCGCCATATCGGAGTCGACATGATCGAGCGTCTATCCATTCCCTCGACCTTCGCCGGGCTGATTCTCGTCGCCGGCTGCACACAGCCCCAGGTGGCGGATCCCGCGCAAGATCCGGCCCAGAGCTCGCCTCCGGCGGAAGCGGCGGCCTCGGCGGTCGACGAACGACAGATACTCATCGCCTACTCCACGGCCTACGAGTACGCCAAGGCGGTCAAGACCGCGACGACTCCCGAAGCGAAGGGGGCAGCATTCGAGCGCGCGGAGGCCAACTACCGCAAGGTCCTCGACCTCGCACCCGACCATATCGATGCCCGCCTGCGCCTGGGGGGCCTCTACTGGGAGATGGAGCATTTCGATGAGGCTGAAGCCGAGTACGACGCCGTGCTCGCACTGGAGCCGGAGAACAAGAGCGCATCCGACGGCAAGGCCCAGCTACTGACCCGCGGTGGTGGGTATGAGGAAGCGATCGAGCTCTATCGGAAGCAGATCAACGACGACCCCGGCAACATCGAGGCGCACCGGCGCTTGGCTCAGCTCCTCGAAAACGAGGAGGAGCTGCTCGACGCGGCGCAGGAGTACGAAGTGGTCTTCGCCTCCAATCCGACCGACGCCTCGATGGCGTTCAAGATCGGGATGCTCTACCAGCGAGAGGAAGAATGGGAAGGGTCGATCGCAGCGCTCAAAGAGGCCGTCGATCTGGCGCCGAACGATTTCGAGTTCAACGAGAGGCTGGCGATCGCCTACCGGCGCACCGATGACCTGCCGGCGGCGGTCCAGGTCTACGACCGACTGATCGCCCTCGACGCGACGAATGCCACGGCGCACTCTCGGAAGGGGCAGTGCTTGATGGCACTCGGTGATCTGAAAGGAGCCGCGGAATCGTTGGAGAAGTGTGTGCGGCTCGACCCCCAGAATCTCGGGGCGATGCACAGATGCTC
>CAZFNT010000692.1:0-2205 GCA_964520315.1 uncultured Gemmatimonadota bacterium | reverse complement strand
CATCGCGCGGCTCTTCCCCGACAACCCGGCCGGCCCCTGCCCTCGCTGGACATCGCAGAACACGCCGATGTCGCTAGGTCCCGGCATCGAAGATGGAGACGGCTGGATCGGAGGAATCAGCGAAGAGCTCTCCGGTGAACATTGGGTCGGGGTCAGTGACGATGCTCTCTACCGCTGGCGCGACGGCGGCACTCCCAACGACCCCAACGACGACGAATGGACAGCCTTCAGAAACGCCGATCACCCCGAGCTCAGCACCCTTCGATTCCCCCATATCGCCCGGGGCCCTGATGGCAGCGTGTGGGTAGCGACACCCGACGGCTTGATCGTGATCCGCGACGAGACGTGGACCAGCGCTCCCGAGCTCATGAGCCCAAATGTGTCTCATGTCGATTTCGGACCGAATGGTTTCGCCTGGGTGTCGACCGGGTCGGGAATCTCGGTGCTATCTACCGGCACTTTGCAGGAGATGGCCCAGTACAGCACCTTCTCCGGGCTCCCCGACGCCTCGGTCACCGGCGTGGCTTTCGACCCTTCGGGCGAGCTGGCCTACGTCGCGACAGCTTCCGGCCTGGCGATCATGGAGCGAATCGACTAGTGCCCTGCGCCACGAGATTGCTGGCGCGCAAAAGCGATTCGAAAGTGCCCGCGTCGGTCCACCAACCGTCGAGAATCGAGAACTTCATCTCACCACGTTCTACGTAGTGGTTGTTGACATCGGTGATCTCGAGCTCGCCACGCTCGGAAGGTTCGAGCCGGCGAACGATATCGAAGACACCGGCGTCGTACATATAGACACCGATGACCGCGAATCCGCTAGGCGGATCGCTCGGTTTCTCGATGATGCGAACGATGCGGTCCCCGTCGATCTCCGGAACGCCGAAACGTTCGGGATCGGGCACCTCTTTGAGCATGATCCGCGCGCCTCTGGGGTCCTCGCGGAACGCGGCCACGGCCGAGGCGATCCCTTTCTCGACAATGTTGTCGCCAAGAATCACCGTGATCGGCTCGCCGTCGGCGAAATCCTCGGCCAGCGACAGAGCATCGGCGATTCCGCCTTCCCCCTCCTGGTAAGCATAGTGCATCCGCTTCAGACCGAAGTCGCGCCCATTGCGCAAGAGCTTGAGAAAGTCCCCCGCCGAGTCCCCACCCGTAACGATCAGTATCTCTTCGATACCGGCGGCCACGAGAGTCTCGATCGGGTAGAAGATCATCGGCTTTTCATGCACCGGGAGCAGATGCTTGTTGGTCACCCGGGTCAGTGGGTTCAGCCGCGTACCCAACCCGCCCGCGAGAATTACACCCTTCATGATGCGGCGCTTCCTCGCCCGAAACCGTCGTATTGCAGCTCCGCCTCGGCCACAACGGCCGGATCGTAAATGTTGCGGCCATCGATCAGCACCTGGTTGCGCATCGATTTACGAATCCTGACCAGATCAAGCTCCTTGAATGCGTCCCATTCCGTTACGACGACCATCGCGTCGCAGCCTGCCACCGTAGCGTACGCCGAGCGACAAAGTTCGACGGGCCACTTGTGTTTCGCGGCCTCCTCACCCGCCACCGGATCGTAAGCCTTGATCTTCGCGCCCGCCGCATGAAGGCTCTCGATGATCAGCTGCGAAGGCGCGGCACGCAGATCGTCGGTATTCGGCTTGAAAGAAAGCCCAAGAAGACCGATAGTGCACCCGCTCAAGTCCCCCAAGGCATTTCGCAACTTGTCGATGACGCGCAGGGGCTGCTCGTCGTTCACCTTCATCACCGCCTCGACAATCCGTAGATCGTAGCCGGCGTCGCGCGCGATCTCCAGAAGCCCCTCGGTGTCTTTAGGGAAACACGAGCCGCCGTAGCCGATGCCGGCGTGAAGAAACCTCGGCCCGATGCGGGTGTCCATCCCCATCCCCTTGGCCACCGTGTCGATATCGGCGCCGACAAGCTCGCAGACGTTTGCGATCTCGTTGATGAAGCTGATCTTCGTCGCCAGAAAAGCGTTCGACGCATACTTGATCATCTCGGCCGACTCGACGTTGGTCGCGATGATCGGCGTCTCGAGTGGCGGAATCGAGAGCGGATCGTAAAGGGCGCGCATGATGTCGAGAGCCCGCTGAGACGTGCAGCCGAGCACGATCCGATCGGGACGCTTGAAATCGTTGATCGCCGAGCCTTCGCGCAGAAACTCGGGATTCGACACGATGTCGAAGTCGAAGT
>CAZFNT010000691.1:0-2224 GCA_964520315.1 uncultured Gemmatimonadota bacterium | reverse complement strand
GCTTCAAGATCCGGAGTCTTGCGCTCTATCCAACTGAGCTATGGGTGCTGAAGCTGCGGGCTCAGAGTAGGTGGGGGGGCGAGGGGTGTCAACAGATGGGGGCGGCGACGCTGAATCGTGGTTGACCAGCGGGCGGGCCGAGCCATACGATGCGTTTCTTGCCGAAGTGGCGGAACTGGCAGACGCGCACGGTTCAGGTCCGTGTGGGGGCAACCCCGTGGAGGTTCGAGTCCTCTCTTCGGCACCAACACAGTGGACACTCGTCGGCCACGTTCGACGGGTGTCCATTTTTCTGCACATTCCCTCCATGTGCCAGTCTTCTCAAGGATTTAGGCGTGCGGGGCGGATTCGGATAGGGATGCTCTCGATCACCTCAATTCGGGTTTTCTGAATCTTCTTTTGGGATTTCGGGGACGCAGTGTTATAACAGGCTGCCCACCGCGGGGTGGGCTCAAACCAAGAAAGCTGTCGAGCAATCGACAGCGGAGGCACTTCAATGCGAGCTATTCTTTCTGCGATCGTCGCTCTCGGATTCATGACCGGTTCCGCGCAGGCCTACGACTACTGCGTCGCGGATGACGCCTACGCCACCACGCTGAACGTCGACTACGACACCGTGGGCGGCTATCTGCTGGGCGAGGCTATCTACGACGGTAGCTTCCTGGGCGTCATCAGTGGCGAGGTGCGCGGTAGCCGCGGCATGTTCTCGATCGACTACATGTCCAGCTCCGGTATGCGCTGGTATTCCTTCAACGTTCCGAGCCTCGGAGACGCCGAGACGTGGGGCACGTTCTCCGACACGACGCCGCCGGCCTATTACGACGGTCCGCGTGCGGCCACCATGTCGTTCTGCGCCGATGACGTCGAGGTCATCTCGACAGCGAGCGGCGCCGCCCAGTAACACGGGCAAGCGCTTACGCGACTTGTGGACGGGTCTCCTTCGGGGGCCCGTCCTTTTTTGCGTGTACGGGGGGTCCCGGGAACGAGAACGGGTAGAGTTCCCGGTGAATATCGCGTCGATCCCACCTGTAGAAGAGGCAGGACGCATCGGTGGATGACCACACCGTGGACGAACACGAAGAGAAAGAGGCTCTGAGAGCCGCTCGAGGCGGTGACGCCCGTGCCTTCGGGCTCATCGTTCGGCGCTACCAGCACCAGGCATTTCGCTCCGCTCTCGGCATCTTGGGCAGCGAAGACGACGCCTGGGATCTGGCTCAGGACTCCTTCGTTCGTGCGTTTCGCCAGCTCGAGCGATACGACTTGGACCGACCTTTCTACCCCTGGTTCTACCGGCTCCTGCGCAACCTCTGCCTGAACCACATCCGGTGGAAGAAGCGCCGGCGCGAAGACTCGATCGATGTGATGGAGGCGCGCGGCGAGTTCCTCGAATCGAAAAGCGACTCCGATCCCGAGCGGGCGGCGGAGGCGGCGATCATGAGGGATCGGATCGCCGCGGCACTCGGGCGGCTGCGCCCCGCCGCGCGCGAGATCATCGTTCTGAGAGAGATTCGCGGGCTGGCCTACGCCGAGATCGCGGAACTCCTGGGAATCCCTCGTGGCACCGTGATGTCTCGGCTCCACCATGCACGCAAGGCGCTCCGCAAGGAGCTGGCCCACTACTATTCGGAGGCGGTCTCATGATCTGCGACGACCTCGCCCCCCTGATCAGCGGCCTCATCGACGCAGAGCTGGAGCCCGACGAAGAGGCCCGTATTCGGGAGCATCTCGAGTCGTGCGAGAGCTGCGGAGAGGAGCTCCGCGCTCTCACCGAGCAGCGGGAAACCACCGCGGCCATGCGCCTGCGCGAGCCCGATTCCGAGCTGTGGGACCGATTCCACCTCGGCGTCTACCAGCGGATCGAGCGGGCGGCGGGATGGGTGCTACTCTCCGCTGGCGCGACCTTGGCCGGCGGCACACTCGCCTACCAGGCCGTGAGCGACGTGATCAGCGATCCGGCCATGCCGATGGCGGTGCGCGTAGGTTTGCCGATCGCGGCGATCGGCCTGGTTATTCTGCTTGTCTCGGTCGCAAGAGAGAAGCTCTTCCTCCACCGGAACGAGCGATACCGGGAGGTCATTCGATGATCGTCGTCACCACCAACGAGCTTCCGGGGCGCCGGATCGAGCGAGCGCTCGGCCTCGTCAAAGGGAGCACCATTCGAGCCCGCCATCTGGGCCGAGACTTCATGGCGGTGCTCGACCTGGAGACGATCGCGGGCGGCGAG
>CAZFNT010000690.1:0-2237 GCA_964520315.1 uncultured Gemmatimonadota bacterium | reverse complement strand
GGTGAGCGGGGGCGAGGCCTCGTCCTCGAGGGTCTGGTGGGCGCAACGTCGAGCCATCCGGGGCGGAGCGGGCACGACGAGGGGACGGAGCCGGGAGCGGGGAGCGAGCACGCCGATTTCGTTGGTGCGCTTTTCCTCGTCACTATCGGGGCGCTTCAGAGTGCCGATTCTTCTTGGGCGAGGCGACGCCCTGACTCGTGGCCGACGAGGCTCACGATGTGCGTTTGTGCGCCATCCGCATCGACGGCGCCTTTCGTTGTCTTGCCGTCGAAGGCCAGCGCCTCATCCCGGTGGCTCTGGGCCTGCTCCCAGGCGACCAGTGCCCGGTCCAGAGCGTCCGGTCCAACGCGGACCAGACAGTCGCGGATCACAGACTCGCTGGGTACGACGTAACGTTCGTTCTCACGCCGACAACCGAAGCGCTTGCGCGCAGCCTGTCCCAGTGCGACAGCCCATTCAGCCATTGCCTTGTAGCCGCGCATGCCGCACAAATAGGCACCAGCGGCGAGTGCCAACACCACTGGTGGGCGGTGGCGCCGCCCCTGCGCACGGCGCGGATCCGGGATATCGGCAAAACAGGAGGGCAAAGAGCGCATCTGTTCGGCGGAAAGCAACATTCGGGGTACTCCTGGAAGGTCTAGGACGCTGCGATCGAGATCGTTCAGTCGAGCTTGAACAGTGCGGCTCAGTGGGCGCACGAATACCAGCGTTGGGCTGCCTAGCGCGTTGCCATAGCCACCCTTGATGCGGCGAAATCCGCGTGTCATGCCTAGTTCGAGGCAATTCGCGGCTCGGTACACACCCCCGTGAAAACGGCTGGGGTCGACGAAGGTCTCCAGGAGCAGCAACGGATGACCGAAGCGCCGCTGCCAATCCGTAGCCACGGCGGCCGGTGCTTCTGAACGCGTGCACCGACGCTGATTCCATTTCCCCGACCGGTGTGGGGTGTTAGAATGGTGACAATCCGAGAGAGGATCGCGAGGGTCGTCTCATCGATCGGAGAGCGTCATGAGCAAGTGCTTCGACCAGCGCACGGCGCAACGTCGAGCGTGGTTGTTGGGGCCCGTGGTGGTCGCGGGCATGGCCGGTAGGTCCCTCTCCACTCTCCACGACGTGCCCGACGACTTCGCCTCGATCGGAGCCGCCGTCGATGCCGCTGCGATCGGCGACACTGTGCGGATCGCTCCGGGCCTGTGGACCGAGAACCTCGAACTAGGCGAGAAAGGCCTGTTGCTCACCGGCACCGCGCCGGGCAATCCCGCAATCGTGGCGCAGACCGTGATCGACGGCTCGGCCGAGGTGGCGCCAACCGTGTGGATTGGGGGCACGGGAACTCTGCCGTTGCGTCTGAGAGGGCTGACGGTCCAAGGTGGCGCCGGGGCCCTGGTGTCCACTCCTCACTGGCGTCGCATCGGGGGCGGCGTCTATTGCGAGAGCGGCGAGCTGACGATCGATCATTGCCGCATTGCCGACAACCGTTTTGGGGAAGGATCGGCGGCGGGCGGTGGCATCTTCGTGGGCGAAGCTGGGGAGCTTCTCCTCCAGGCCAGTACCGTAGTCGGCAATCGCGCCGACGAGGGGGGTGGCCTCGCGATCGAAGGCGGCTCGGCGGTGTTGCGAATGGTGCGGATCGCCCACAACAACGCGGCCGACGGGGGAGGCGCACGCGTGAGTGGCTCTGGGCGATTGGACGCCGAAAACTGTATCTTCGAGGCCAACGGTCCCGTCCAGATCGACTACATGGGGTTGGGCGGTGGTGCGATCTCATGCAGAGGCGGCGGAGAGGTTCGGCTGAATAGTTGCGGCCTGTTCGACAACAATGCTGAAAACGGCGGCGCCGTGATCTGCGGAGGCTACTTCGAGATGCGTGGCGGCACGATCGCAAGCAATCGTGCCGCTTCGGACGGCGGGGGGCTGCGCATCCTGGGTTCCGGCGCCGCGGATCTTGAAAACGTGGTGATCGCCAGGAATTGGGCGTTTTGGGGCGGCGGCGCCGTTCGGAAGAGCGGTGGAGAACTGAGGCTCGAATGGTGTACCGTGGTCATGAATGGGGGTGGCGGCACGATCGTCGAGCAATCTGGAACGGGATCGACCCGGATCACCAACTCGATCGTCTGGCGCAACGGCCCTTTCCCGGCCCTGAAAGCTGGTACCGGATCGATCTGTGTTCGATACAGCGATGTCGAAGGTGGCTACGATGGCGAAGGCAACATCGATGCAGATCCGCTCTTCTGCAC
>CAZFNT010000689.1:0-2241 GCA_964520315.1 uncultured Gemmatimonadota bacterium | reverse complement strand
ATCGTCCGATCGCCGAGCCCCACGAAGTAGATCCCGTCGGTCTCCCGCCTCCAGCAGCGGATCGTTCGCCCGTCTCCATCGACACTGAGATCGATCTCGCCGTCCGACTCCTCGGCGTCGATCCGATAGACGCGACCCGCGACCTCTACCTCGTATCTCATCGGCGCCTCCAGATTTCGCGACGCGACCACCAGCCGCCAGACTCCCCGTTCTGCTGGCGCTGCCTGATCTCCACCGCGCGCCCCTGCTCTCTCCGGTAGACCGCGCTGGCGATTGCCGCGGCGAGAGCGAGGTTCTCGGAAGGGCGGAGCGAATCGTCATCGAGCCGATCTCGAATGAACGATGTGGTCGCCCCTCCTGCTCGGAAGAGCTCGTCGTCCATGACGAAACGGTGAAAGGGGAGCGTCGTGGCGACGCCGTAGATCCTGTATTCGTCGATCGCTCTCGCCATGCGCGCAACAGCATGGTCGCGGTCTCGCCCCCAGACGATCAGCTTCGCGAGCAGAGGGTCGTAGTAGAGGCCGATCTGAAACCCCGGGTAGATGCCGCTATCGATCCTCACGCCCGGCCCGCTAGGCTCCTGCAGCCGCTCGATCGCTCCCGCGGCCGGCAAGAAGTTGTTGGCGGGGTCTTCGGCGCAGATTCGGCATTCGATCGCATGCCCGCGGATCTCGGCTGGCCGATCCGGAAGCTGCAAGCCCTCGCCTCGCGCCACCGCGATCTGCTCCCGGACGATGTCGGTTCCGGTCACCAGCTCGGTCACCGGATGCTCCACTTGAATGCGTGTATTCATCTCGAGGAACCAGGTCTCGCCCGATCGATCGAGCAGGAACTCCACCGTGCCCGCTCCCCGGTAGTCGACCCGCTCGGCGAGAGCCGCGGCGCGATCCCACAAGCTGCTTCTGGACTCCGCCGTGAGCGCGACGCAGGAGCTCTCTTCGACCAACTTCTGGTGACGGCGCTGAATCGAGCAATCCCGCTCTCCCAGCACCGCGACCCGCCCTCGCCCGTCCCCTATCAACTGCACCTCGACGTGGCGAGCGCCCACGACCGCCCGCTCGATGTAGACCTCCGCGTTCCCGAACGCCTTGCCAGCCTCGTTGGCGGCTCGCTCGATCGCGGCCGCGAGCTCGTCCTCGCCCGCGATCACACGCATCCCCTTGCCGCCGCCGCCACCCGATGCCTTCACCATCAGGGGGAAACCGACCCTTCGCGCCGCGGCCAGATCGGAGCCGAGATCGCCAGTGAGCTCGGCGCCCGGCACCGGTGGAACCCCGGCTTCGGTGGCCATCGCCCGCGCGACGATCTTGTCGCCCATCTTCTCTATCGTCTCTGGATCGGGCCCGATCCAGATCAGCCCCGCATCGATCACCGCCCGCGCGAAGGCTCCGTTCTCTGCCAGAAAACCGTAGCCTGGGTGAATCGCATCGGCCTCGGAACGCTTCGCGGCATCGAGGATTCGATCGAAATCGAGATAGGATGATCGAGGGTCTGGGGGACCGATCTCGAGCGCCCGATCGGCTCGGATCACATGGAGTGAATCGCGATCGACCTCGGAGTAGACCGCCACGGTCTCGATACCCAGCTCGCGGCAGGTGCGCATGATGCGCACCGCGATCTCGCCGCGATTGGCGATGAGGATTCTCTGCATCGGGAGGGTTCCCCTTCGGTTCTTCAACTGCTCAAAGCGGGATGTTCCCGTGCTTCTTCGATGGGTTCTCGTCTCGCTTGTCGCGTAGCATTCGCAGGCTCGCGATGATCCGCGCGCGCGTATCGCGTGGGTGCACGACTTCGTCCACGTAGCCGCGCGCCGCAGCGATGTAAGGGTTGGCGAATCTCTCGCGGAAATCCCCGGCCAGTTCGGTTTCGAGGGCGGCCGGGTCCTCCGCGGCGGCGAGGTCGGCTCGGTACACGATCCGCACGGCTCCCTCCGGCCCCATCACGGCGAGCTCCGCCGAAGGCCATGCCAAGTTCACGTCTCCGCGGATGTGCTTGGAGCTCATGACGTCGTAGGCACCTCCGTACGCCTTCCTGGTGACGAGCGTGATCTTGGGCACCGTCGCCTCGCAGTATGCGTAGAGGAGCTTCGCGCCGTGGCGAATGATCCCGCCGTACTCCTGGGCGGTCCCCGGCATGAATCCCGGGACGTCGACGAAGGTCACCAGCGGGATGTTGAAGCAATCGCAGAAGCGGATGAAGCGTCCCGCCTTCGTTGAAGAGTCGATGTCGAGAACTCCGGCG
>CAZFNT010000688.1:0-2241 GCA_964520315.1 uncultured Gemmatimonadota bacterium | reverse complement strand
CGAGCTGCGCGAGGATGGCGGCTTGATAGCCCGACCCCGTGCCCATCTCCAGCACCTTCTCGTCGCCCTTGAGCTCTAGCGCCGCCGTCATGAACCCCACGATGAATGGCTGCGAAATAGTCTGCCCGTGCCCGATTCGCAGTGGTCGATCTTCGTATGCGGAGCGCTGCTGATCCTCGGGAACAAACGCATGGCGCGGCACTCGGTTCATCGCCTCGAGCACACGTTCATCCTCGACACCCCGGCCTGCGATCTGCGTCAGCACCATGCGCTCTCGATCCACCTTGCGATCGGCGGCGGCGGCGTCCGGCCGCCCACATGCGGCGAGCACGAAAACCGCCGCCACTGCTCCCCGCGGAATGCGATGTACCGACACCGCGAATGTCCGATCTTGTATGAGTGCCAGCACGCGCTCCCACCGCATCCTCATGATAAGGGTCCGCTCAGAAATAACTAGGCATTTTCGCATCCCATCTGCGGCGCATCTCAGGCCGATCGGCAAGCCTCGAGAGGGCGCTCCTGATAGGATCGCCGCATGATCGATCCCCTCCAAAGCAAGTGGGACTCGCGCCATCGCGTCGAGCGGATCGGCGGCGATCAACCCTCCCCCTTTCTCGTCTCGCTCGAGTCGATCCTCCCCCCTTCCGGGCGGGCGCTCGATGTAGGCGGCGGCGCCGGACGGAACGCCATCTGGTTGGCGCGGACAGGGCTCGATGCTACGGTGGCCGACATCTCACCCGTGGCACTGGCGCGCGCGGCCCGGTTGGCCGGAGAAGCGGGCGTGGAAATCGCCACCATTCGGATCGATCTCGAAAACGATCCCTTCCCCCCTGGCCCTTGGGATCTAGTGGTCACCATCAATTTCCTCGTCCGTTCGCTCTTCGCCCCCCTTGTCGAAGAGATCGCGCCCGGGGGGATGCTGGTGGTATCGCAACCGACGGTGCGAAACCTCGAGCGTCATTCGAGACCCCCGAGGGGGTTCCTTCTCAAGGCCGGAGAGGTCGCTGATCTCTGCCCCGGTCTCCAATCTCTCCAGCACACCGAGAGCTGGACCGACGATGGGCGCCACGAAGCGCATTTCGTCGCGATCCGGCCCGCCGCAGTCGAATAGGAGTCAATCGATGAGGTTCTTGATCGTGATCTCTCTCGCGCTGGCGATGACCGGCGTAGCCCACGCAGGAATGGGTGTGGGTGCCAAGGTCGGCACCCCGGGATTCGGGCTCGAAGCCACCAAGTCGATCGTGCCGATGGTCAACGCCAGACTCGGCTTCAGCATATTCGGCCTGGGCTACGAGACAACGCAGGATGGCGTGGATTACGACTACGACCTGAGTCTGCGGTCGATCCACCTCTTGGCCGACTACCACCCGATTCCATTGATGGGATTCCGGCTCAGCGGCGGTGCCCTCTTGAACGGGAACAAGCTCGAGATGTTGAGTCAGCCGGCGACGGGGACCTTCGAGATCGGCGACGAGACCTACACCGCGGCTGAGGTGGGGACGATCGATGGTGAGGTCTCGTTCTCGTCGCTCGCGCCCTATGTCGGGATCGGCTGGGGCAATGCGGCCGGCAGCCGGGTCGGGATCAGCACCGACTTGGGGGTCGTGTTCCAGGGTGCGCCCGAGGTAGATCTGTCGGCGAGCGGTCTATTGGGGAACGATGCCGGCTTCCAGTCCGAACTAACGGAGGAGGCGCAGGCGATCGAGGACGAGCTCGGGTTCTTCAAGTACTACCCGGTATTCTCCATCGGCATCAGCATCAAGCTGAGCATACTATAACCTCTTGTGCTCCTTGAGCATGCAGCGGTTCTGAACGACCGTGAGCCCAGCTTCGGCTGCTCGCGCGGCCGCCTCGTTGTTGACGATCCCCTCCTGAAACCACACCGCCTTGGCGCCCACGTCGATCGCCTCTTCTACGTGGGCGGGCAGTGCCTCGGGGCGGCGGAATAGATCCACGATCTCGATTCCGATCTCCGGGGGAACGTCGCGGAGGCTCGCGAACACCCGCATACCGAGAATCTCTGTGGCCTTAGGGTGGATCGGGACGATTCTGTAGCCCGCCGACCGCAGGTAAGCGGCCACGCGATAGCTCGGCTTGCTCTCATTGGTCGAGAGCCCGACCACGGCGATTACCTTGTGTCGCTCGAGCAGAGCGAGAACCTCTTCGGGGCTCGCGTCGCGATCGGGAAGCTCGCAGCCCATGCTCTGATCCGGCACTCGATCCACGCCCTTCACTCGCAAG
>CAZFNT010000687.1:0-2241 GCA_964520315.1 uncultured Gemmatimonadota bacterium | reverse complement strand
AGCCTTCGGCGCAGGGTCGACTCCCCCATCGAAAGCGATCGGGCGGCGGCTCTCTTGTTCCCCTTGGCCTTGTGGATGGCGCGGGCTTCGAGGCGCTCCTGGATCTCGAAGAGGAGCTCGGGCGCGCCTACTTCTCCGGCGGCGTGCGCGATGCGGTCGAGTAGATCGTCGTCGATCTGGCTCGATAGGGAGCGGGGGCGGGCGGCGTGGGCCATGCGGCTCGGCAGGGCATCGAGGTCGATCTCTTTCGCGTCGGGATCGCGCATGGCGGCGGCGCTGTGGACGGTCTGGCGGAGCTCACGCACGTTGCCGGGCCATTCGTAGCGCTCCAGGGCGCGGCGGGCCTCGGCGGTGAAGCGGATCTCGCCCGAGGGGAGATCGCGGGCGGCGGCGAAGTCTTCGGTGAAGTGCTCTAGCAGGAGCAGGATGTCTTCGGGGCGCTCGCGCAGGGCGGGCAGGGCCAGCTTCACGCCTTCGAGGCGGTAGTAGAGGTCGGCGCGGAAGGCGCCCTCTTTGATCGCTCTGTCGAGATCGACGTTGGTTGCGGAGACGATCCGGAAGTCGACATCGATCGGACGGGTCGAGCCGACGGCGGTGACGCGACGGTCTTCGAGCACACGCAGGAGCTTCGCCTGGAGAGCGGAGGGCATCTCGCCGATCTCGTCGAGGAAGATCGTGCCGCCGGCGGCGTCGCGGAAATAGCCGGCGCGCTCATGATCCGCGCCGGTGAACGCCCCCTTTGTGTGCCCGAAGAGCTCCGCTTCGAGGAGCGGCTCGGGGATGGCGGCGCAGTTGACGGTGAGGAAGGGGCGGGTCGAACGCTTGCTGCTCTCGTGGATCGCGCGAGCGAAGAGCTCCTTGCCGGTGCCCGATTCGCCGGTCACGAGGATCGGCAGATCGGAGACGGCGGCGCGCTCCAGGCGGTCGAGAAGGCCGCCGAGAACGACCGAACGGGTGACGATTCCGGCGTGCCGGCGGACCCCTTGCAGGCGGTCGCGCATGCGCAGCTCTCGGCCTTCGGCCCGGCTCAGCGCGATGCGGCTGACGGCGGCGAGGCCGTTGGCCAGGAAGGCGAAGTCGCGCAAGTCGGCGGTGCGGAAGCCGGGGCGTTCGATGCTCAGCGGACGATCAACGAAGATCAAGCCTACGGCGACTCCCGCGCCGTCGATCGCGAAGGCCATCGCGCTGCGCGAGCCGGGGGTGGGCGAAACGATCGCGTCGTCGAGAGAGCGGCGGGTGGAGTCGACCTCGGGTGCTTCGTGAAGGCGGCGCAATACTGTCGCGACCGGATCGTCCGAGCTCGAAGTGTCGCGAACGAGAGCGGGTTGATCGGGAGTGAGCAGATCGCTGCTCAGCAGGGTGCGCGTGAGCTCCAGGGCCCGCTCCGGCTCCATGCCGTGGGCGGCGATCACTTCGAAAGTGTCGGGATGATCCCCTTCGAGCACCATCGCGGCGCGCTCGGCACCGAGCTGCTCGGCGATCGACTCGGTGAAGCGGGCCAGATGGGCGATCGGATCTTCGGAGCGAAGCCCCGCGACCACCTCGTCCATGGCGGCGACATCTTGCACGAGGGCTTCGCGCAGTTGCCGGCGGGCGGTGTCGATCTCGCCGGTGAGCCAGCCGGTCCACAAGTCGTGCTGATACTCCGACATTTCGTTATTGGCACGGGCGGTGGCCAGCTCGCGGCGGCAGGCTTCGAGCTCCCCGATCGGCTGCTCGTAGGCCAGCTTCGATATCGTGAGCACCTCGTAGACTCGAACCTCCCAACCGAAGCAGGGATGGTCGAAGGCGGGGATGCAGCCTCGGGCCTGGACGACGACCGACTCCAAAAGTGTCGCGGATTCGGGACGAGATTCGGCCTCGAGGAGAAGCGAACGGGCGTGATCGCGCAGCGCGAGGTAGCGATAGAGAACATGGTCGGAGGAGCGGGAGCGCTCGACCGCCTCGGCGTAGGCCGCGTCGGACTCCGTGGTGCGCCCGGAGAGCCGTAGCGCCGCGGCGTGGATGCGATAGATTTCGATCGCCAGCAGAGGTTGCGTCACTTCATCGAGCCGCTCGATCAGCCCGGTGGTGTGCTCGAGAGCGCGTTTGGGGTGGGCGCCGGAGGCGATGAGGGCCTCGGCCTGGCGCAGGCGCGCTTCGATGTCGTAGTTCGGGTTGCGGAGAGTTTCGGCGTTCAGGTAGCGGGCCTTGCGGAAGGCCTTGGCGGCGCGGTCGGGGTGGCCTAGTTGGATGTTGGCG
>CAZFNT010000686.1:0-2242 GCA_964520315.1 uncultured Gemmatimonadota bacterium | reverse complement strand
TCGATTCGGACAGCAATCTGTATCAGGCAGGCGAGGGCGCGCTCAGGTTCCACATCGGAGACATCGAGAACAACCCTTGCGTTCACAATTGCACATTTCCTCCCCCTGAGACCTTCATCGAATGGCAAGACTGTGGCTACGGCAACGAGTCGACCCACATCCCCGCGGGCGGTAGCCCCTGGATTCTCGCCAAGGCCGCCGGACACACGATCGAGAATCTGAACGGCTATCGCTTGAGCAGCCACCAAGAGATCAAAAACGCCGCTCTCGGAAAGGCGCGAGAGGGGCTTTGGGTCAGAGAAAGGGGCACCGAGGATCGTGTATTGCTCGATTGGGCATTCCGGGGCGAAGCGGTCGCGGGCGCCCGGAACATCGGCGCCTTCCAGAAGTTCGCGCTGACGACACTGGTCGAAGGCCCCGGGCTCGGGGGCTCGAAGCTGAGGGTGCGCGGCCTGAGCCCGGGCAGTTGCGGAGCGATCGCCTGGAGCAGGATTCCGGGAAAGAGCCCGGTGACGCTGGTCTGGGCGGGTGAGCAGGGCGACAGAGGGTCGTGGGGTCTCGAAGAACCGGCCGTGACCGGCTGCACTCTCGAAGACGAGGGCGAATGCTCCACCACGTGGTTCCCCGATCCCGGAGTCCATTTCGTTCAGGCTCTCGAGATCGGCCGAGGGGGAGAAGGGGAGGCGAGGTTCAGCGACATACATATGGTGAGCGTCGATGCTCACGACAGAAATCTCGACCTCTTGTTGACCTTTGAAGGGCAGTAACGAATGGCACGGTCACACAGCCATGGTTTCGATTCGAGCCTGCCGAAAAGGAGACTCCAGATGCGTTTGGCTTTGGCAACACTCTGCTCGACCTGCGCTCTCATCGCCTCGGGCACAACCATCCACATACCCGCCGACCAACCGACCATCCAGGCCGGAATCGACGCCGCTTCGCAAGGCGACACAGTTCTCGTCGCGCCCGGCACCTACACCGGTGACGGGAACCGTGACATCGACTTCGGCGGGACCGATCTGGTGTTGGTCTCTGAAGAAGGTGCTGAGGCGACCGTGATCGATTGCGAAGGGAGCCGGACCGATTACCATCGGGGGTTCGATTTCCGCATGGGGGAAAGTGCAGCGGCGGTGATAGAGGGGTTTACGGTTCGCAACGGGTACGTTGGCGGCGACTCCCCAAACGATATCGGTGGCGGAATTCGATGCAGGCCCGGATCCCCGACTTTGGTGGACTGCGTCATCACGGAGAACTCCGCCGTTGCGGCCGGAGGAATCTACTGCTTTGACGGGTCGTCGCCTGCCATCACTCACTGCACGATCTCGAACAACACCAGTCGGCTCGGAAGCGGAGGCGGGCTTGTGTGTCTCTACTCTTCGCCCATCTTGACTGATTGTATGATCGTATCGAACGACTCCGATTTCCACGGTGGCGGCATCGCCTGCTACGGCTCCTGTGTCGACCCGGCCGACCCCGTGCTGATCAATTGCGTGATTGCGGATAACTCCGCGGATTTCTTTGGCGGAGCCTTCTACGGGTACGGTTACGGGTGCGGCACTTATCCGACTCTGATCAACTGCATCATCTTAAACAACTGGGCCTTCCTCGGCGGCGGGGGCGTCTTTCTCTCGGACGAATGCTCACCCAGCCTCACAAACTGCATCATCACAGGGAATTCATCCATCCACACCGGGGGTGGGGTCGATTGTGCTTCATCCTCTCCTATCCTCAACAACTGCACGATTGCCGGGAACACCGCCGAAGAAGGTGGAGGGATCGCCTGTATCAGCGACTGGATGATCAGCCCCGCCGAACCGGTCCTCACCAACTGCGTTCTCTGGGCCAACACTCCCGACGCTGTCCACAACCACCCCTACGACCCCGGCTACCCCGTGTTCACCTACTGCGATATCGAAGGGGGCGGCTGGTTCGGCACCGGCAACATCGACGCGGATCCGATCTTCCGCTCCCGCGCCGGCTTCGACTATCTCCTCGCCCCCGGCTCCCCCTACATCGACGCCGGCGACCCCACCATCGAAGACGGCATCTCCGATTGGCACCCTCGCTGGCCCGGTTGGTATCCCAATGGCGCCCGCTCCGACATGGGCGCCTACGGCGGGCCTGGGAACACCGGTTGGTTGCCGATCGGCGGGCAGATACCTCGGGAGTTAGTCCACCGATGAGATCCGTGTACCGGTCGTCGCATGGCCGACCAGGCCGCTCATCTCGTCGATCACGTCAT
>CAZFNT010000685.1:0-2257 GCA_964520315.1 uncultured Gemmatimonadota bacterium | reverse complement strand
CCTTCGTTCCGCGCTATAGCCCTTCCCCTTGTTCGTCGATCAGATCGAAGATTCTCGGCCGGTCGGGCTCCCGGAGCTCAATCGGCTAGATAGCCAAGTGCATTCAGGGCGTTTCTCTCGAGCCGCCCAAGTGCTCCGTGGTTCCGATCGAGCGTTGCGAGGCGGCTCCGTGTCTCGGCCAAGCTGGCGACGATCTCGGGATGCTCCGAAGCGCGATCGCGCTCTTCGTTTGGGTCGTCACCCATCTGATAGAGCTCCACCCCATCCGATCCTCCGAAGATCGCCTTCCAGGAACCGTCTCTTACAGAGAAGCGGTTCCCCCGCAGAGCTCCGCTGCTCATGTCCTCGTTGTAGAGCATGTTCTCGCAGATGTAACGTTGCTCTCCGATCGATCGACTCAGATCCTGACCGCCCAGAGAGCGGTCCTCGAGTCCGGCGGCTGTGAGAAGTGTCGGCGCCAAGTCGATCAGTCCGACAGGCTTCGATTCCACCGATCCCGGTCGATACTCCGATGCGAGACCGGACACGACCAGCGGAACGCGGATCACCTCCTGATAGAGGGTGTGGCCGTGCTCCACTCCTTGGTGCTCGAAGAACTCCTCTCCATGGTCCGAGGTCATCACGACCACCCTTCCGCCGGCCGGTGCATCGCCGAGATGGTCCAGAAGCTGCCCTATCGCTCGATCGATCTGCATCACTTCATGACGATAAACACCTATCAGGGTGCTGCGCCCCTCCTCCGATCTCCAATACTGGTTGGAGACGATGAGCTCGCGGTTTCGCGCCAACCCGCCCAAGACCATCCTCTGGGTCCAAGAGATGTCTGTGTCTCTTGCATCGCGATAAGGCAGATGACAGTCGAGGAAATGCAGCCAGAGGAAGAGGGGCCTGTCCCGTCGTTGATCGAGAATGGATCTGGCTCGGCTGACCACTTCCTGAGCCATGCCGAAAGGCCTGCGCCCGGCCCACAGATAGGTGATCGCGCCCGGGATGACCGGTGCGGAGTGACCCATGCGGTCGATGCGAGGCAAGGCGAACTGACCCCGATCGGAGAAGTGATCGAATACAGCGAAACCGCGGTCGAAGCCGAACTTGGAACCGGTGAAAGGGTTTGGCGCGGCCACTGCGGCCGTATCGTAGCCGTGGCTGCTCAGGCGCGATGCAAGAGATGGGAGCCCCTCGTCGATTGCACCGTAGCCACCGGCGCGGTACTTTCCGGCGCGATGTTGAACGAGGGGAGCTCCTGTAAATAGTGTCGCCATCGAAGGGAGAGTCCATGGTGCCGGAGCCTGCGCGGCTTCGAATGCAACACCCTGCCGCGCAATCCGTTGATAGGACCTCATCTCCTCAGCGACATCCGCGCGAAGAGTATCTACGGTCAGCAAGACGATATCCGGTCCCACCGCCGCCAAAGCTTGCTGGCTCCATTCGACATCCAACTCCGGCTGCGGCAGTCGCGCAAGAGCGACGGCGCCGAGGCATCCAATCGGCATCCAGCGCGGTCGGGTCATGGTGAAGGCCAGCATTGGCCATGCGAGCGCGCACGCTACGAGCATGACCAGAGGCGGAGGACCGACACCCCTGATCATCCACGCACCGCAGGCGGCACCGGCGAGAGCAGCCACCGTGAATGTCGTTCCGGGAATGGAAGCGCCGCTTCTACGGCTCCAAGCCGCCAGGTAAGCGAGCAGGAGCAGATCGATGCCGGCGACCAGTGTCAAGCCGGCGCGAAATCCGTACGCGACGTACGCGGTAGGCAGGAGAATCCCGCTCGCCACAGTCATCAGAGGCAAGCCGCCAGCGATCCCGATGGCGATGCCGCGAACGCTGAGCCTCATCGGCACCCTGGTCAGGAGCGCTTGAGGCAAAGTTGCCATCGCGAGCAGAGCGAGGGCGGAGATCACGATATCGGCGAAGGACAGAGGCTCCGATGTTATGCGAGCCAAGGCCAGTTCCGAGCTCCAGAGCAGGACAGCATGCTGCACGCTCCTTGTCACGGGCTGCATGAGATTCCGGTCGTGCCGATCATTCAGAATCCGGCGCACCCTCACCCTCCACCGCAATCACCAAGGTGAATCCCCCATCGATCGCGCCCACGGCGGCCTGGTTCGGCCCGACCGCATCGACGGGCCCGCGGGCGCCCACGGAGTAGCCGAATCGGGCACTGTCCTTCTCCGCCCGATAGAGCAGATCCGCCACGGTGTCGGGTGGAGCGCCCCCGAGGAAGAGATAGACCGCGCCACCTTCAGGCGCGCCG
>CAZFNT010000684.1:0-2259 GCA_964520315.1 uncultured Gemmatimonadota bacterium | reverse complement strand
ACGAATTCGACATCGAGGTCGAGGATGAAGATGCTGACAGAGTCGCGACGATCGGTGATGCCACCAAGCTCATACTCGCCAAGATCAACTAGCTCGCTCACTCGTCGGCAGCGCCAAGCGCTGCATGTTCAGCGTCGAATCAGCCAGATCGCGGCGCTGCCACTGTGGCCCGTGGCCTTGCTGTGGCTCAGGTATGTACGGGGCTACCGCATCCGTCAGTTGGCGGCCGTGCGCGCCCAGGTGCGCGCCTTGCTTTGGCAGGCTCAAGGTCCCGTGCTCATCTGCCCGAATCACCTGACCTGGATCGATTCTCTACTCGTGCAGTGGGCCATCTCCTCGCCGTGGCAGCTTCTGACATGTTTTCGTCACTTCGCCTGGAACACTCCCGAGCAGGCCAATTTTTCTCGGAGCGTGTGGTTGAAGGGGCTTTGCTATGTGGGAAAATGCCTGCCGATCCGCCGGGGAGGGGAGCGTACAGCTCAACGTGTCGTCCTGGCGCAACTCAGCTGGCTCTTGGAACACGGGGAGTTCGTGATGATCTTTCCAGAGGGCGGGCGAACGGTCACCGGTCGGGTCGATGCAGCCAATATGAGCTACGGAGCGGGCGGTATCGCAAAGGGTGTCGATGGTTGCCGCGTTCTGTGCGTGTATCTGCGTGGCGACGAGCAATCCGAGAAGACGATCCTGCCTGTCCGGGATCAGGAATTCAGCGTTCGCTTCGCACTGATCACGCCGGAAGCGAGTGAAACCGGCTTGCGTGGCGCTCGGGAGACAGCACGTCAGATCGGGCAGGCCTTGGTCAGCTTGGAGAACGACTATTTTGCTGATAGGAAATGATGTCGTCGACTTGAGGGAGAATGAGACCAAGATGGGGTGCCTGCATCCGCGCTTCATTATGCGTGTCTTCGCGCCCGAAGAACGCCGTCGCATCTTAGCGAGCGTCGATCCCCGTCGCGCTCTGTGGATGTATTGGGCGGCGAAAGAAGCTGGTTACAAACTTCTAAAGAAGGTGACACCGGAGACGGCATTCGCCCCGGCTGCCTTCCGGATCGAGCTCGCTGGCGAGGGTCGAGAGAGAAGCGCGCGGGGGTCCGTGTCGCATGCAGGATCGCGACTGCACCTGCAAGTCAGGTGCATGGAAAGTTACATCCACGCAGTCGCGAGCTCCGGCCGCGGGGAGTTCCTTTGCAATGTTGCTTCTTGTCGATCGATATGCGATTGCTCGGCCGCGGTTCGTGCCGACGCGCTCAAGGAGCTGAGGCCGTGGCTGGGCAAGGGCGACGATCTGCACATTTCGGGATCGCGACCGCCTCGGCTCATGCGCGGCGAGCGCCCCCTCGCGGTCGATCTGAGTCTTTCACACCACGGCGGATGGCTCGCTTGGGCGGCGGCGCACCGAGCTTTCGCAATGTGCAGCTAGCCGGTCGGCGGTACCGAAGCGGCGAGGCCCCTCGCGTGCAGCGCCAGAGTTAGGCGAATGGCTGATTCCCCACGGGCCGGCGAAGGCGATGTTGATGATCGCACCGAACGATAGCTGACTTGGATCGGAAACGCGTGGCTGCCTCTCTGAATGGAACGCGGCTACAACAGCCACCCTTGCCAATCGACTCGAGTCGAAAGACGAAGCAAGTCGTGCTTCAGAGCGCCGCCGACGTGAATCCTCTGCCTCTACCGTGGCGGTGATGACGGAACGTGATCAGCGTTGAAGCGGAGCCGGCATCGAATGGGTCAGCAGACGCATCGGCGCGAACTCATCGCTGTCGATGTTCCCGTCTTCAGGTGCGCCCGATCCCGGCACCTGCCAGACGAGGGGGTCACCGTCGCCGGTGTCCCATATGCCCAATGAGAGGTGGACGAGTCCGCCCGCGCCGCCGGTCAGCTCTCGCACGTGCACGTACCCTTCAAGGATCGCCGCTCCTGCGGGGCCGACTTCGGTTTGGGCGTCGCCTTGATCGAACCAGTCCGCAAAATCGTTGGCGCCCTCGTCGGCGAGATAGGCGTTCCACCCTGCCACGCGCCCCGCCTTGGCCCAGGGAGCATCGCGCACGGCGCCGGGTGAATCCGAAACGAAAATGAAACGATCAGTCGCGGCGCTAGCCCCCTCGGTTGCCACATAAAGGAACCCTTCGTCGAAACCCGCCCAGAGTGTCGCCGCTCCATTCTCGGCGACAATTCGCGCTCCGGCATCGACCTGCCCATCCATTGCGAAAGGAGGATCTTCCGGGCCCTCATTGTCGCCGACGAAGACGTGGTAGATGT
>CAZFNT010000683.1:0-2259 GCA_964520315.1 uncultured Gemmatimonadota bacterium | reverse complement strand
CGTGATTCTGCTCGATCCGGATCTGCGCGTTTTCGGCTGGAATCGGGCAGCGCAGCAGGTCTACGGCTATACCGAGGAAGAGGTGCAGGGCATGTCGCTCGATGCGCTGCTGCCCGAGCGGCTCTAAGGAAGCTGGTGAACTCGGAGTTCTGAAACGGCAGCTGATGCGACTCGGAACGGTCCAGAGCTACGAGACCACCCGCGTCACGAAGCAGGGCGAGGAACGCGAGATCGAGCTCACCCTCTCCTGCCTGAAGAATGCGACCGGCGAGTGCGTCGGGTTCTCCGCGATCCACCGAGACGTCACGGTGCGCGCGCAACTTCAGGAAAGGGTCGTGCGAGATGGTCAGCTCGCCGCCATCGGCCGAATGGCGACGCAGGTCGCGCATGAGCTCCGCAATCCGCTCGGCGCCATCCAGCTCAACGTTGAGATGGCATGTGACGAGCTGAGCGATCTGCCGGGGGCAAACGCCCTTGAGGCCGGCAAGCTCCTCAAGTCGGTGCTGAGCGAGGTCGATCTGCTCGCGAGGATCGTGAATGAGTATCTTCAGTTCAGTCGAATGCCGCGCGCGGATCCTCACGATCTGCCTTTGGCGGAGCTGGCGTCGGAGGCGGCGGATCTGCTTCGAGGGGAGTTTTCGAACGCGGGCTTGTCGTTGCGCCTGCGCGCATCCGATGCTCCAATCGTATGCAGAGGCGACCGCGACCAGCTCCATCGGGTCGTAATCAATCTCTTGCGCAATGCGATGGAAGCATCTCCCGGCGGCGGCGTCGTCGACATCGACGTGGTCGAAGACGCAGGAGACGCCACGCTGCGAGTAATCGACGAAGGGTGCGGCTTGGCGATCGATAAGCTCGACTGGATCTTCGAACCTTTTCACACGACAAAGACGAACGGAACCGGACTCGGGCTGCCCTTGGCGCGAAAAATCGTCGAAGAACACGGCGGTACGCTCTCGGCTCGACATCGCAACGGTCGAGGCATGCAATTCGAGATCAGATTGCCGATTCCGGAGGAGGACGGAGCGCGGTGACGTCGGAATTGAAGACAGTACTGGTCGTCGAAGACGACGAAGCACACCGTTTGGCGATCTGTCGCGTCCTCGAACGGGAAGGCTATGTCGTGCTGCAAGCGAATTGCGGAGATGATGCTCTTGCCGAGATAGGCGAAAAGGTCCCTGGTGTCATCGTTTCCGATCTTCGCATGCCCGGCATGGACGGTCGTGAGCTGCACAGGAAGGTGCAAAGTCGACGTCCCGACGCTGTATTCGTCATGGTCAGCGGGGAGGGAACCGTAGAAGAGGCGGTTGCGAGCCTGAAAGAAGGTGCGTACGATTATCTGACCAAACCGGCAGGCAAGAACGAACTGATCCGCACTGTGAGCCACGCTTACGACCGACACCGATTGCTGCGAGAGAACGTGCTTCTTCGGGAGCGTCTCGAAGAGCACGAGCGGAAGCAACACATCATCGGCAACAGCCGCCAAATGAGATCGGTGATCGAGCTGGTAGAGCAGGTGGCGCCTAGCTCCGCTACGGTCATGGTCAGTGGTGAGAGCGGTACCGGCAAAGAGCTCTTGGCCAATCTGCTCCACTGTCTTTCGCCCCGTCGCGAGAAGCCCTTCGTCAAGCTGAACTGCGGGGCGCTGCCCGAGACCCTGCTCGAAGCCGAGCTCTTCGGTCACGAGAGGGGATCGTTCACTGGGGCAGTCGCGGCGCGTCGAGGTAGATTCGAGCTCGCCGACGGCGGCACTCTGCTGCTCGACGAGATCGGTGATATGCCGGCGTCGATGCAAATCAAGCTTCTGCGGATTCTGCAGGAGGGTGAGTTCGAGCGGGTGGGAGGGGCCAAGACGTTGCGAACCGATGTGAGAATCGTCGGCGCTACGCACCGCGATCTGACGGTCGAGGTCGAAGAGGGGAGATTCCGGGAGGATCTCTACTTCCGGCTCAACGTTATCTCGATCGTGGTCCCGCCGCTCAGGGAGCGCCCCGACGATGTCCCCTTGCTGGTGAACCACTTTCTGGCGCTCTACAACCAGAAGAACTCGAAGGCGATCAAGGGGATGACCCGCTCCGCGATGGAGGCGATGGTCCGCTACGATTGGCCGGGGAATGTGCGAGAGCTCGAGAATGTGATCGAGCGAGCGGTCGTTCTCTGCAAGGAGGAGTTCATAGAATCGTCGCAGCTTCCGGCTCCCGTGAGCGACGCCGACGGTTCGACCGATGTGCTGCACTTTCCGGTTGGAACCGAGCTGGC
>CAZFNT010000682.1:0-2261 GCA_964520315.1 uncultured Gemmatimonadota bacterium | reverse complement strand
CCACCTCCGCCATGTCCGGCTGCGTTGTCGGTCACATTACAGTATCGGAACGAAGGGTCCGATCCACGGCCCATGAATCCGCCCGAGCCATGGAGAGAGCTGTTCTCCACGATGTCGCAAAACTCGAAGCGTGGGTTGGCGGAGTATCTCGCGAAGAATCCACCTCCGTGCGTCGCGTAATTGGCCCTGATCACGCAGTGGGAGAACGTGGGGTGGGAGTTGTCGCAGTGGATTCCTCCTCCATAGGTCTCGAATGGGCCGATGACCTCGTTCTCTTCGATCACGCAGTAGCTGACTGTAGGAGAGGAGCCGTTTGTGCAGAGGAGACCTCCTCCGCCCCACGTCGCCAGGCCTCCGGTGATCGTGAGCCCCGTCAACTCCGCTTCCGGTGGCTCTCCCGAGAGGAAGCTCACCACGCTTCCCGCACCTTTGGCATCGACGATCGTTGATTGGACGACCAACCGATCCGCGGGTCGAGTGCTGGTGACGGTGATCGCCTTGCCCTGGAAGTCGAATGTCTCGTTATACACGCCGGGCTGAACGAGAACTACGTCTCCATCCGAAGCGGAGTCGATGGCATCGCTAATCGATTCGTACTGGTCGGGAACGTGCAACACGCTGTTGGCAACGAGCTCGCCAGGTGAGGTGGCGAGTGGAATGAGCGTCGCTACCAATAAGAGGCTGCTGCTCATGGGAATCCTCCTCAAGAGAGTCCGCAGATTGAGTGCATCACGTTGATCGCTCACTCATTCTAACGGACAGACCGATCGGCTGCGGAACATATTCAACGCGGCCGTCCGATCGAGCAGGACTCCGCAGTAGTATCCTCCCGAACTTCGACCTCAACTCCTTGAAACCCTTGGCCTCGGGGCGGTGCCGCAGAGGTCGCTTGGAGCTAATCCGTGCGCGCACGCCGTGAAGACCACCTAACCCTCCTCCTCCTGGCAATAACCGTCGCCCTGGTCTTCGCCTCTGTCCTGGGCAACCACGCCGTCCCCTTCGGCGGCGACGATGCGGTCACCGGGCGGATATTCGAGCGTCAGCTCGCGGCCGAGATTCGCGACAAGGGCATCGTCCCCCTATGGACCCCCCATGTCTTCGGCGGCATGCCGACGGTCGACTCGCTCAGCTACCCGGTCTTCTATCCGCTCCACGCGCTCTACAGCCTCTTCCCCCGGCTGCGCGAGATCTTCCACCACATCCCGCTCCACCTCGTGATCGCCGGGCTGATGGCCTATCTGCTCGCGCTCGATCTACGCCTGCCGCGCCGCACCGCCGCCCTGCCCGCCCTCGCCTTTGCGCTCACCGGCTACCTCGTCACCCTCACCATGAGCGGTCACGGCGGCAAGATCTGGACCTGTGCCTATCTGCCGCTCGTGCTCTTCACGCAGCGCCGCCTCTTGCGGCAGCCGACCTTCGCCCACGCCGCCGCCGCTGGACTCGCCGCGGGCGTGCAGATGCTCGCCGGGCACTACCAGATCGTCTTCTACACCTGGCTCGCCGCCGGCCTGCAGCTCATCTGGCACTTGAGCGGCGCCGCGCCGGCCTCGGATCGACGCGCCGGTCCCCCCGCCCCGCTCCCGCGCCGTCTCGCCATCTGGACCGCCGTCCCCCTCCTTGCCGTCGCGATCGCCGCCGCCCAGTTCGTCCCCGCCGCGAAATACGCCCCCTGGTCGAACCGCGCCGAACCGACCACCGAGTTTCTCTCCTCCTTCTCCTTCCCACCCGGCGAGCTTTTCACCTTCGGCGCCCCCGCCTTCTACGGATTCACCCCCGATACCGGCATGTCCGCCTACTGGGGCTCCCTCGTGATCCGCGGCAGCACCGAATACATGGGCGTCGCCGTGCTCCTGCTGGCGCTCATCGGCGCCGGCACTGCCGGGCCACGCATCCTGCGCTGGATCGCCACAGGCACCGGCGGACTACTCGCCGCCGCCATCGCGGCCGCCCTCCTCCCGCTCCCCGCCACCCTGCAGCCGCCACTCGGCCTCGACCTGATCGCGAGCTGCTTCCTCCTCGCCACCCTCGGCGCCGCCCACGCCAACTGGCTCGAGCGAATCCGCGCCCCCGGCAAGCGCCCACCCGACGAGAGAGCGGAAGCCGCCGGCCTCCTGCTCCTGATCGGATCGTGGGCCGCCATCCTGATGATCGGCGACCACCTGCCGACCTACCGCCTCATCGCGGCGCTGCCCGGCTTCGACCGTTTCCGCGCCCCGCACACCCTCGTCATCCTCGTCGCCTTCTCCGTCGCCCTCCTCGCC
>CAZFNT010000681.1:0-2263 GCA_964520315.1 uncultured Gemmatimonadota bacterium | reverse complement strand
CAGCACCACCGGGGTTATTCGGCGAGAGCAGTCCCGAGGAGCCAGAACCTGTTGGCTCGAATGTCTACTGGGGCAATCCGAACGGCAACTAAGCCAATCCGATCTTTGTCGGCACGAACGACAAGCAAAATGCCAACCCCCACTATGTGGCGAATCTGGACAGCCCGGAGAAGTATAGCCACATGCTGCGGACCGAGTTCTCTGGGCCTCCGTGCGCGCATGTGGTGCAGGGACAGCAATCGGGGGCGATCGATGCGGGGCCGCTCAATGATGAGGATTACTACGACGCGGAGGGTGGCCCGGGACTCGGCCTACCCCGAGGGGATGCCGGCGCATTCGGAGGCCAGTTCAATTGGTGGGATCCCACCGGTGGCGAGGAATGCCTGCAGTACGACACGGGTGTAGTGAACTGCGCCAAGTAGGCATGTCTTGGAGCGGGCGTTTCGGCGCCCGCTTCTTTGGGGTTCTTGCTATGCTGCGTCTCATCATTCTTGTATCACTGCCGCTTTTTCGAATCACTTCCGCCCACGGAGGATATCCGGAAAACGAAGGTTGGCCTGTTTCATACAAGTTCAATGCTGGAGGTCCACTCGTCGTGGACATCGATGGCGACGGGGAGCTGGATGTCGTTGCTTCGGACGGCAGCACCTGGGACGACGTGACTGTCATGGCTTGGTCTAGCCACGGATTTCCTTTGGACTCGTGGCCTCAAGACTTGCCGGACAGAACGATCGAGCCGCTGTCCGGCGGAGATATCGACAACGATGGCTACATCGAGATCATTGTGGTTCCTGATACCCAGCGCGAGCCCGGGGCCGTGCACGTATTCCGGCACGGTGGGACGCCACCGGAGGGATGGCCCTTGCAGCTCAAGTGGGGCGGGGGTTTTGGCGGGACCATGAGCGACATCGATGGTGACGGCCGGCTCGAAGTGGCCGTGACCAACTATCGGTGGCTAGAGACCGAGGGAGAGATCTGCCTGTACGACGCTCGAGCGCAGCCACTCGAGGGTTGGCCCCGGCCGGTCCCCAGTCAACTCCAGAACGCCGCGATCTTCACCGACCTCGACATGGACGGAGACCTCGAAGTGCTGACCGGTGCGTCCTTGCCGGACTTCGGTCCCGGGTGGCTCCTCGCATACCACCACGACGGCACCCCTTACGCCGAGACCGACACTCTGGCGATCGTTCCTACCCGCTTCATCGCCAATCCCCTGTCCGCCGTCAATATTGCTGGCGACCTGCATCCAGAGATCCTAGCGCCGACCAGCGGGGCCCTCTCCGCCATCGATTGGCAAGGCAACCCCGTCCCGGGCTGGCCCCCGGAGGGTGTCGGCTACACTGAGCCTATGCCTGTCGCGATCGGCGCCACCGACGGTCCCGCCAAAGCGATCTGGCTCCACTCCTCCTACTATGCCGTCGGTCTGCTCGACCGCAACGGTCAAATGCTGCCCGGCTGGCCCTGGCATCGCTACTGCCAAGTCTACTCCCAATTCATAGTAGGCGATCTCGACGGCGACCCCGCTCCCGAGGGCTTCATGGGCCCCTGCTGGCCCATGGGCGACTGGGCCTTCAACCTCGACGGCACCGTAGTCGACGGCTTCCCGATCGAATCGAACCACTGGATGGGCGGCGGCGCCGGCACCCTGGCCGACCTCGACCACGATGGCGACACCGACATCATCATGCAGTTCGATGACTCTGTCCACGTCTACGACACTCCGGGAGTCTGGGATCCCGACCGCATCGAATGCGCCCGTTGGATGTACGACAATTGGCACACCGGCGCCTACCACAAGCTGATCTACCGCGAAGCCGAATCCGCGAACTGGCGCTCCGGCTGGATAAGCGAAAGCGACACTTCGGCATGGGGGCATGAGTACGTTCATCCCTCGCGCTACTCGATCGACACGGAGCAGGCTCCCATCGGCGCGATCTCCGCCACCGGCACCCCTGTCACCGAGGAAGCAACACTCACCCCCACCCACCCCTTCGCAACACTCACCTACCGCACCGAAACCCCCGCCTACGAGAAGTACAGCCTCTGGGTCCGGGCGCGTCGCCGCGGAGACGATTCCCGCGACGCCATGACCGGTCCCCCGATCACCGCCAAAATCGACGGCTTCCCCTGGCGCCCCACCGGCAAGACCAAAGCATCCCCCGGCGGCTGGCGCTGGATCGAGCTCGGCCGGCGCACGGTCGGTGTCGGCCTGCACGAGCTCAGCCTCACCACCCGCGGCGCCCCGATCGATCTCGATCGTTGG
>CAZFNT010000680.1:0-2269 GCA_964520315.1 uncultured Gemmatimonadota bacterium | reverse complement strand
CAGGGCTCGATTCGAGCGCAATCGATCCGATGAGCTGCCGGAGAAGCGAAAGAAGTCGGTGACGATCACCGACCAGTCGCCATTCGATTCCCACCGCTCCCCGCCGCTTTCGAAGCCTTCGTGAAAGGGGAGGGTGAGGACGGCGGCGGCGGTCGGCGCCGCGGAGAGAAGAAGGGCAGCGGCGAAAACGATGCGCCCGCCCAAGTGCGCGATGCTCTGGTCCATGACGGTCCCCCCAAGGACGAATCGATAGATCGATGCGGCCGTCCGAGCGGCACAGGCTCCCCCCGAAGCATGGAGTGGGACGGGCGCGCTCGAACTCGCGGTCCGGTCGGTGTGTGTAAACTATCACGTAATCGTGTCCGTGTCACCTAACTTTGAAGATCCGGTGGACCTGCGTCCCGATGTTGGTGTCCGCTGCCGGGCCCATGTAGCGTTGCCAAGCCTTCCAGGATCTGGAGATGTTCTGACGGCCCATCGGACAGTCCCGTACGCATTCGAAGGACGGTGGATCGGACTCGATCGGCTCGCCGGCCGCGAGCCAGGGGTCGACCTCGAGTCGGCGGTCGCGAGCCTCTGGAACGCGTTGCGGCGACTTCTGGTCGTGGCTGTCGCGCTCTGCTGGAACGGCTGCACCAGGGCGACGGTGCCGCCGGTCGAGGGGCCGAGCATCCTCGTCGTTCTGATCGACACCCTGCGCTACGACGCGCTCGGCGTGAATGGGGGCACGCCCGGCTACTCGCCGACGCTGGACTCCCTGGCGGCAGAGGGCTTCCTCTCTTCCTCTATCTCCACACCATGGAGCCCCACCTGCCCTACCGGGCTCATCCGGAGTCAGATCCGCCGCCCGCGAGGGCGGCAGGGATGTTCCGGCCCCCGGTCGTCCGCCGCAAGCTGCTCACCTCCTCCGGCCTACCCGACGACCTGCGCGCGCACATCCGCAACCGATAATGCGATCGTCCTGGTGACCTCCGACCACGGTGAGGAGCACTGAGAGCACGGTGCGGCCGAGCACTGACATACGCTGTACGATGAACTGCTGCTCGTTCCGGCCGGGGCCGACCCCCGCGCCCCGGTGCGAACCATCCGCAGCCCATGAGGCCTATCTGCCGCGAAAACGTTTACAATCCAGGGGACCGCGTTCTTCGAAGCACAGCGAATCGGGGCAGGCAAATCGAACCCCTCCACTGGGTCGAGACGGCCGACTGGGCGAACATCGGCAAGAGGCTGCGGATCTGTGCGAGTCGGTATGTGCGTTTCTACCGTTGGAAGGGCTCTGCCGACGAGGTGCTTTCGGAAGGCCTCTCGATCGACGATCTCGTGGGGGAGACGATCCGCGTCTTCATCGAGGTCTGCCGGCGGCGGGATGCTGTTCCCGAACCTCACTTCCCCTTCATGGTGGGGACCTTGCGTAACAAGATCGACGCCCTGGCCCGGGCTGGAGCCCGCAGGTTGGAGACCCCTTTTCCGGAATTCTGGGAGCCCGCCCAAGAATCGGACCTCGCTGCGCGGATCGATGCGGCGGACTCCCTCGACCGCATCCATCGGTCCGTCGAGTCCGCCGGGGACGACGGAGTGAAGCGGTTCTGGGACGCGGTTCGCCGCGGGTTCGATCCGGCCAAGCCGGGGTCGTTCCGAGAGGAGCTCGGAATGACACGATCCGAGGTCTACAACGTGAAGCGGCGTCTCTTGAAGATCATCCGGCCGTGGATGGAGGAGGTGAGGCATGAGGCCTGAGCACGATGGAGAGGGCGAACGTCTTCTGGACATGTGGCTCGAGGCGGCGGATGTCCCCGACGAAGAGCTGGACGCGGAGCTCCGAAGGGAGGGGGTCGATCCCGAGGTGGCGGGTGCGCGATTCGCGCGGGCGGCGAGCGAGGCCGCGTCGCGATGGCGAAGAGAGGAAGCGCTCGAGCGAATCAGGGAGCGGGTGGTGGGGTGGATTCAGTCGTTCCTCGACGGGATCGTTCCCGAGCTCGGCGCTCGCCTCGACCTCGGGAGCGCGCGCGGCGAGGAGGAGGACCGTGGCGAAGTGGAGTTGTCGCCCACGCAAGCGGCGTTCGAGCGCGCTGTCGGATTCATCGCGAACGGCTATCACCAAGAGGCGAGGGACGTGATCGAATCTTCGCTCGAGGAGGCGACGGGAGGGGCCGCGAACCGCCACCGCTGGACGCTCGCCCATGCCTACCTCGGTCTGGGGGAGGTGGAGCGCGCCCGCGCCGAGCTGGAGCAGGTGGGCGGGCCCTTCGCCCAGCAAGCTGCCGCACTC
>CAZFNT010000679.1:0-2279 GCA_964520315.1 uncultured Gemmatimonadota bacterium | reverse complement strand
CAGGGTCTCGAGGGTGCGCTGGTCGAGGCCCGACCAGGACAACGCCGGCTGCCGGCGGAGCTCGAGGTCTACGGAAGGACGGTGACTGCGCCGCTCCGGCCCTGGATCGGGCGCCATTGGATGCGCTCGAATTGCAGCTCATCCCGCGTCCGCTCAGGGTCCACGCAGGAATAACTGGTTCCCGTCCACGAATTCCCGCTTAGGGTCGGCGAAGAAATAACTCCCCGGGTTTGCGCCCAGATTTGGGTCAGATTCGGCCGATCCGATCCGCGATCATCGGGGTCTGGGTACCATCAGCGCGATCCCGAAGAGCAGCGCCGGCCACAAGTGTAGCTGGAGCCTGGTGCAGCTGACGCGAACGGTCCAGGCCAGGTCGAACCAGGCGGGCGTAATCACATAGACCAAAAAATAGGCGCCGGCCATCAGAGAGACGATCGAGAGGGCGGCCACGCCGGCTGTCCGCAGCTCCGGCCTTCTCGTGGTGCCGAGGCAGATCGGGAGGAGACAGGCCAACGCGCATGGCAGTAGATCGAGATGCGCGAGCTGATTCCACAACGCTCGTGTGATCACGGCATATCGAGATGGATCGACGAGACAGGAGAGGATGTAGTCGAGGCTCATGGCGGATGCGTAGGAGTTTGCGGGTGCGAAAGATGTCTTGAATAAGACCAGAACAGCCAAGATCGGCGAGGCTCCCGCCAAGAACATACCCACTTCGCGCAAAGCCTGAGCCCTTGATCTGGTGCTGACTCCCAGGCCGTAACAAGCAACAAGTGCGACGAGGAAGAAGGGCAAGCCCTCGTTCTTCGTCCACGCGGCCAAGGCCGCCGCGGTGCCGGAAATGACGATCAGCACGCGCGTTTCCCGTGTGCCGCGCTGCGAGAGCGCCATCAGAGCGATGGTAGCCAAGATGAAAAAGGCCAAGGGGATGTCAGCGCATTGGCTAGCGCCGCGGACGGTGAACTCGGGAATCCCCATGAGCACCGCACCCGCGCTCAGGCCAACGATGCGACCTTTCAGTAGAGAAGCGGTCGCCACGAGCAGAGCTACAGTCGAAGCGCTGAAGAGCAAGGCGATCAGCGCCGGAATCGATACCGCGCTTTCGCCGATGAAAAGCCATATTCGAGCAATCGCGCCGGGCAACAGACGCGGGTAGTCTGGCTGAGTGTACGCGAGCGGAGCGACGTCCATCCAGTGTTCGTGCCCCCCCATGAACATGAATCTGGCATGAACATTCCAGATCGACCAAGCGTCCGTTCTTCCGTGCGGATGCTGGAGCGAGATCAGCGCGAGTACGGCGCAGAAGACGATGAGCAGCAGGCCAAAGACGCCCAGAAGAGTCTTCGGGATTGGAACCCGCTCTTCAGCGTTGGGTCGCTCCCATGAACGCGTGCTTCCGCTTCGGTGTTTCGCGAGAATGAAAACGGCCACCAAGCTCATGAAAAGGAGCAGATCGGCGGCCAAATACAATGCATCTCCCAACCCCAGTACAAGCTTGAACACGAAGTAAACGCAGGATGAAAGAGCCAGGCCGAAGCCTGGACCGAACGCAATCGGCAACACCCATCCTCGCGACACTTCACGCCGCGCTCCCATAACCCACCCGAGGAAAACGACGCCGAAGAGCGAGGGGGGGAGGAGAGCCAGCAGGGCCATCTAGTGTACCCTCTTTTCGAGTACGAGCAGACCGCTCTCAAGCTGCGCGCGAGGAACGTACTCTGAAGTATCGACCGTGTAGGGCTGATCGGGGTTGTCCAGGCGATCGATGATCAACAGATCAACATCGGAGGATTGGGAATCGTCGCTTGCGAATGCCGGGCCGCGATCGAGCACCAAAGGCGCGAAGCTGTACTGCGCGATTCGCATTCGTTGCAAGAAGCGCCTGGCCTCGCTGCGTTTTTTTTGATCACCCTCGCCGGCATTCATCTCGCGATGACCTTGTTGGATATAGCTGCGCTGGGTTCCAAACTCGGCTTCGACCGTACCGTCCAGTAAGAAGGAGCTCCTGTAACCGACGACACCGTGGTTCAGTGGAAAGAAGCGCTTCAACTCTTGGTACTCTCGGTTTCGCCGACTGACGAAGTCTTGGCCGATCATCCCGAAGTCGAAGCTCGCGGTCCGCCGCCGCAAGACCTGAAGTTGGACGAATACGCTCACCGCCAACATGAGCAACCACAGAAGTCTGCCCAGTGAACGCCATCGCGGCGGCTGGTCAGCACTCATGTCGGGCCTGGAGCCGGTTGTGGCCCGAGGGAGATTCATAGCGCACGACGCTCTGC
>CAZFNT010000678.1:2033-2289 GCA_964520315.1 uncultured Gemmatimonadota bacterium | reverse complement strand
ACCATCGTGTGGCTCGACGCGCCCGTGGGGAAGACGGACGAGTCGAAGATGTACAGCCCCTTGGTACCGAACACCCTGCCTTCCGGATCCACCGCTCCCAGCGCTCCCGAAGGTGCCATCCGCGCCGTTCCTTGCTGGTGGGCCGAAATCAAGGGCGCCCGGGCGGGGCTCAAGGGGATGTTGTCGATCAGAGCGAGATTCTGAACACCGGTCACCCGTACCGGGGGCTGTGCGGGCACGACGACCTCGCGAGCCC
>CAZFNT010000678.1:0-2023 GCA_964520315.1 uncultured Gemmatimonadota bacterium | reverse complement strand
CGGCCAGATAGGCCTGGGCCGCAGCCCTGGCGCCTTCTCGAAGCCGCCGGGCCGTGCTTTCCGCGAGCTCGTACTCGATCCGAGGACGGTGGGATCTCGTGGCGTGCACCCGCCCCCCGCCCGGTGCATCGGGCACGAGGACCAGAGCGCCGGCTGAATGATCGTACAGGGTCATCATCCGCTTGCCCGCATGGCCGTTGAAGG
This sequence comes from uncultured Gemmatimonadota bacterium, assembly GCA_964520315.1. GTDB lineage: Bacteria. Next base: position 1,819 of record CAZFNT010000678.1, on the reverse strand, counting down.
GCAGCAAGGAAGCAACAATGCCCGGCGTTCCCATCACCGGCTCCACGCGAAATCCCCAATGGCCGTGGTCCGGATGATCTTCATCATAGAACTCGGTGAGAGCATACGACTGCGGAATGCCCTCGAAGGCCCGCGGGGGTTCGTCGAAGAGCGCGGTCACGGGGAGCTGCGGCTGGAGGGTGAGGTGACGCCCCACGTGGTCGTTGCCGATGCCCGAGCGCAGAAGGAGAAGAGGGCTGCCGATCGCCCCGGCCGCGACGATCACGTATCGGGCCCTGACGGAGAGCTCACCGACCTCGCGACGTCCTTTTGAATCCAAGGCCCTGACCAAAAGGGATTTGATCTCGGACTGGGCCCCGTCGATTCGGGTCACCCGGGCGCGGGTCAAGACCTGCGCGCCATGGGCCGTGGCCTTGGGAACCGCCTCCAGCCGCATATTCCGCTTGGCATCGGCGGGGCACCCGAGCATGCAGGTGCCGAGCCCGACACACCCAACGCGGTTGTGGGCCATTATCTCGCCGCGCCAGCCGAGCTTCTCGGCCCCTTGTCTCAAGAGACGGTTTGCCAGGTTGACCTCGGCCTCTGGGATCGGTGAGGCGCGAAGATCCTCCATCGCTTGACGCTCGAAAGGCGCCATTCGGTCTTCCGTCAGGTCGTTCAGACCGAATCGTCGTCGCCACAGCGCGAATACGCCCCGGGGAATCGGCACGACATCGCAGTTGTTGATCACCGTTCCCCCACCGAGCGCTCGCCCCTGCATGACACTGATCGAGAGATCGGAAGTGGTGCGACCCCCGCGGTCCATGTAGAGCTGGTCGTACATTTCGGCATCGCGCTGGTTGATCCGCTCGCCTCTGAAGTCCCCGCCCTCTTCGAGGAGCAACACTTCTCTGCCCGCTTCCGCGAGGACTCGGGCGGCGGTGGCTCCCCCACAGCCGGAACCGATCACACAAACCTCGGTGCTTCGGTTTCGGAGGGGCTGCTCGTCGGATAGGCTCTGAATGGGAGACGACATTGAATCAGCCCATGAAGGTCGGAGGCGGATAGCCGATGCTGGGCCAAACATCGGGGTGGTCGTAGAAGACCAGCATCAGAAATTTTCGAAACGCGATCGCGATCTGTCGCCGGAGCAGAAGGCGGCTCGTGGCCCAGCTCTCCCAGTGACGCTCGGCCTCGGCGGGGTCCAGATGGGAGAAGGTGGAGAGCCGACCCGCGAAGAGCAGCGGACCGAACTCGACGAGAACCAGGGCGCGCCGGAGATCTCTGACCACTTCGTCTGGCTCGTCAACGAGGAAGTCGTCGAAGCTCTTCGCCAGTTCCCGATCTTCCGCGCCCATCTCGAATGCGCCCCCCGAGGGTATCATGGCGCGGGCAAGGGTCGAGAGGGTTCGATGATCGTGAGCGCTCAGGATCCGCAGCCCGCTCGGGCCCGTCGCCCGGCCGCGAAGAGCGAACCCCCCGGCTCCCAAGGCGAGAAGCGCGGCGCCGGCCCCCAATCCGATCTGAATGAAGCGCCTGCGAGACAAGAAGTCGAAGGAGCTGGGTCCCGGCTCACCGGAGTCGCTCATCGGTCCCTCTATTCCTCGCTCCTGGAGCTCATCGCCGAGCCGCCGGCTTCGCCCTGGGTCGGGAGGAGCGCCTGCAGCGCTTCCAACGGCGGGTCGGCGCCGCTCGCGAGCTCTTCGTCCAAGCTCGAAGAACGGGCAGCGAGTCGCTCGCCACGCACCGCGCCCAGGCTCTTTGCCTCTTTCAGGCCACGGTCCAGGACCGTGGCGACGGCGACCCGCAAGGGCGTGGCCGTGTAGTACCGATGGCCCCA
>CAZFNT010000677.1:0-2305 GCA_964520315.1 uncultured Gemmatimonadota bacterium | reverse complement strand
CTCCTTCCAGACCTCGGTGGCGTTCGGGTTGTAGCCGCCGCGCACCGCTCCGCCGATATCGGCCATGTGCCCCTTGGCCGCGGTCCAGGCCACGAGCTCGTCGTCGCGGAAGACCGGCTTGAAAACAGCGACATCGTTGTTCTGGTTGCCGAGGGAGAAGACGTCGTTGTGGAAGAAGACATCGCCAGGGTAGATGCGACCCGCGAACTTGCGGGCGATATGCTCGCAGACCGGGCTCAGAGAGAAGCTCAGGATCGGCAGATTCTCGGTCTGCTCGAGCATCCTCCCCTCGGCGTCGTAGAGCCCGGTGACGAAGTCCTTGGCCTCGCAGAGGATGGGAGAGCGGGTGGTCTTCTCCATCGTCAGGCTCATCTCGTCCGCGATCGCCTTCAGCGCACTCCCGAGAACCGAGACGAGGATCTTGTCGATGCGCGGCTCAGGCATGGCCGGCCTCCCGGTGCTCGAGAACAACGCTCCCGCGCGCGTCCACCTCCGCGGCGAAGGGGGTGGTGACGAGGATCGTGGTGTCGACCCTCTCGATGAGGGCCGGCCCGGTCAGCCGATTGCCGGGGCGCAAGGCGTGGCCGTCGTAGATCGGCAGCTCGCCGAATCGGGAGCGGGCGGGCAGCCAGGCGCGCCGGCGTCCCTTGAGGGCATGGTCGCTTTCGGCGCCGCCCGGAGGAAGCTCCGGAAGCTCGGGGCGGGAGCTCCGTCCCACCGAACGGACCCGCACGTTGATCAGCTCGAGCCCCGTGCCCACCTCTTCCAGATCGTAGCCGTAGAGCCGGTTGTGCGCCCGATGGAAGCGCGCCGCGATCGCCCCCAGATCACCACGTTCCAGATCACCGCGCTCGATCGTCACCGTAACCTCGTGGTATTGCTTGAGATAGCGCAGATCGAGCGCCACTTCGTGAGTGGTTTCGGCCGCTCCCTCTCGGATCAACTGCCCCTCCCCTTCGGCCGCCAGCTCGTCGACGATCGAGGAGAGCTCGGCGAGGTCGAGCGTCGCGAGCGGGCCTAGGCAGGAGCGGACGAAATCGTGCTGCAAGTCGCAGAGCAGCATGCCGGTGGCGCAGAGTGTTGAGGCGGTGGGGGGGACGATGATCGAGGGGATCTCCAGCTCCGCCGCGATGGCACAGGCGTGCAGCGCCCCCGCCCCGCCGGCCACCACCATCGGAAACTCTCTGGGATCGAGGCCCCGCTTGATCGTGATCTCGCGAACGCCGTGCGCCATGTTGTTGTTGATCACTGTGTACATTCCGACCGCGGCCTCTTCGTCGGAGATCTCCAGCGGGCCCGCCACATGCTCCCGGATCGCCGCCACCGCGCGCTCCGCCAGGAGAGGCAGCTTGCCCCCCGCGAACCAATCCGGGTCGAGATAGCCGAGACGTAGATCGGCGTCGGTGCAGGTCGGCCGCTCTCCCCCCCGACCGTAGCAGGCGGGTCCCGGCATCGCTCCGGCGGACTGGGGACCCATCCGCAGCAGCCCCCCCGCGTCGATCCAGCCCACGCTTCCCCCCCCCGCTCCGATCGTGGTGATGTCGAGCATCGGCAGCGCGATTCGAATGCGGTCGAGCTCGCCTCCGCTGCCGAGCGCCGCGGCGCCATTGCGCACCAGGCTCGCGTCGAAGCTCGTGCCCCCCATGTCGACGAGAATACAATCGTTCCAGCCGAGCGCCCCGGCGTAGGTGGCGGCGGCTCGGGGGCCTCCCGCTGGGCCGCTCAGCAAGGTGGTGGCCGGCCGATCCCGGACCACTTCGGGCAAGGCGACACCGCCGTTCGACTGCATGATCAGCAGCACACCTTCGAAGCCGATTTCCGCCAACTTCGAGCCCAGGGCCGCCAGGTAGCTCCGCAAAACCGGCCCGACATAGGCGTTGGTCACCGTGGTGGAGACCCGCTCGTAGAAGCGGATGGTGGGCAACACTTCAGAGGAGATGCTGAGCCAAGCCTCCGGCAGCTCGGCCCGCAGGAGCTCGGCAACGGCGCGCTCGTGGCGGTCGTCGGCGTAGGAGTGCATCAGGCAGACGGCGATGGCCTCCACTCCCTCGGCGCGGAAGAGCGCCGCCGCCTCTCGCACTTCGTCGAGACCGAGCGGCTCCAGCTCTTCCCCCCCGGCGTCGAGGCGCCCCCCCACCGGAAGACGCAGATGGCGAGGGACGAGCGGCACCGCGTTGGTGTAGCGGTTGTCGTACTGCCGCTCACGAATGCCGCGCCGCATCTCCAGCGCATCGCGCACACCCCGGGTCGTGATCAGCCCCGTCGACGCACCGCCGCGCGTCAAACAGGCGTTGGTGGTCACGGT
>CAZFNT010000676.1:0-2305 GCA_964520315.1 uncultured Gemmatimonadota bacterium | reverse complement strand
CGATTTGATGCTCGACGTAGCTCCACTACGCCTCCGCTCAAATCGGCTTGCCGCCCAAGACCAAGATCTGCACGGCTCGGGCACGCATTAGATGGCGGATCCTGGGAAAGGCTCGATATTGCCGCCCACGGTCAGGGCGGATAGACTCCTGCGGATTCGCCTCAACGCGTGAAGCCGGGCGGGCATCGCACCCGAGGGTCGCGACGCGCCGCTACGAGGCGGAACATCGTCCACCGCCCAGCACAGGACTCTCAATGTTCACCGCTCGCTTCGCCCAACGGCGCTTCAGCTTTCTCCCGTCGATCTCGGCCGCCCTGGCTCTGGCCATTCTGATGGGCCTCGCCATCGACGGCTCTACCGCTCGCGCGGAGGAGGGCTGGGAAGACGGTGGCAACTATCCTCTGCTCGGCGATCCTCGTGCGAGCCGCGAGATCAAGGATCGGGCGCTGCCGATGGTCTGGCGGTCCTTCCCGCCGACGCTGCGCAGGCAGGGGCCGAACTCCAATCTGGTCACGATCTCGACGGTTCATGGGCTCTGCTACGAAGCGATGGTCTCGATCCACCCCGCGACCGAGGAGTTCATCCCCTCGCTCGCCAAGGAGTGGAAGATCGAGGCCAACGAGGCGGCCGGCACTCAGACCTTCTGGTTTCGCATCAACCCGAAGGCGCGCTGGTCCGACGGCACGCCGGTGACTGCCAAGGACGTCTACTACTCGTGGTGGCACCGTGTTCAGGAGGACCGGAACGATCCGTCGAACATGATGGTTTTCGGTGAGAGCTACGAAGAGCCGGTGATCGTCGACGATCTCACGATCAAGGTGACCACCAAGAAGCTCAACTGGAGGCTCTTCCTCTATTTCGGCGGTATGCTGATCTACCCGGAGAAATACATTCACATTCCCGGGGAAGAGTATCTGGAGCGCTACAACTGGGAGTTGATGCCCGGTTCCGGTCCCTACTCGATGAAGCCGGAAGGCCTGAAGAAGGGGCGGTCGCTCACCTTGACTCGACGCGACGATTGGTGGGCCGAGGACGAGCCTCTCTCGAAGAACACCTACAACTTCCAGAAGATCAAGTTCACCGTCATTCGTGATCAAGAGCTCGAGTACGAGAAGTTCAAGGCCGGAGAGCTCGACTACTATCGCGTGACTCGCGCGCAGCGGTGGGTCGAAGACATTCCGAAGGAGCCGCTGATCGAGAAGGGGTGGATTCAGAAACGGAAGATCTACAATCAAGCGCCGCAGGGCTTCTCGGGCTTCTGCATGAACATGCGCAAGCCACCCTTCGACGACCGCCGCGTTCGGCAGGCCTTCTCGCATCTTTTCAATCGCGAGCGCTTGATGGCGAAACTCTTTTTCAATGAGTACGAATTCATCGACTCATATTTCCCGGGGCGGGATTGGGGCAGCGCCGACACTAATCCGAAAATTCGATTCGATCCCGATCGGGCGGAAGAGCTGCTCTGGGAGGCCGGTTACAAGACCCGAAACGACGACGGCTATCTGGTGGGCGCGGACGGCGAGCAGTTCGAGATCACGCTGAACTATGGCGCGCAGTCGTGGGAACGGATTTGGTTGGTCGTGCGAGAAGACTATGAAGACGCGGGCATCAAGTTCAATCTGAAGCTGATCGATCCATCGACCCTGATCAAGAAGATGGGCGAACGACAGTTCAGCGTGGTCTTCCAGAGCTGGGGGGCGTTGCTCTTTCCGAATCCGGAGACCTCATGGCGCTCCTTGTTGGCTGACCAGCCACACAACAACAATCTCACCGGCTTCAAGAACGAGCGGGTCGATGAGCTCTGCCGAAAGTACGATGTTACCTTCGACCGAGTGGAGCAGAAGAAGATCATTCGCGAGGTCGACTCGATCGTCTTCAACGAGCATCCCTACGCTCTCGCGTGGTATGGCGGCTTCTATAGGCTTCTCTTCTGGGACCGTTTCGGCCACCCCGATCGCTACGTGACGCGGACCGGAGATGTTCCCGAAGAGCAGATAGCGTTGCTCTGGTGGTTCGACCCCGCGAAGGAGGCGGCGCTGCAAGAGGCCATGACGACCGGCAGGCAGATGCCTCAGAGTGAGATCGAGGTCAGGCCTTGGGGCTAGAGCGATTGCACCTCTTCTCATGCGGAACTCCACTAGGCTAGGAGCCCCGACGTGCATGGAATGACGAGCTACTTCATCCGCCGCTTGCTCCTGGTCCCTCTCACATTCGTTTGCATCACATTTCTGGTTTACTCCGTGATTCGCTTGGCTCCGGGCGGTCCGATCGAGCAGGCGCAACACCAGATTCGGCAGGCGGCGAT
>CAZFNT010000675.1:0-2312 GCA_964520315.1 uncultured Gemmatimonadota bacterium | reverse complement strand
GCGGATGTCGCGCCCAGCCCCACCACCGGCGAGCGTCCCCGGCCTCGACTCACCCACCAGATCTCGTCGGAGCTCTCGGGAGCTTGCGGCTATATCGAAACGTCACGGCTGCCGACCCGAGCTTGACACCGTCTCCATGCGCGCGCTATACACATGGATTCATCCCAATTCTCGGAGAGACCCTTTGCCACACCATCGTTCCGCAGTGAAGCGCCTGCGGCAGTCGGCCGTTGCCCGGCAGCGCAATCGCACCATCAAGAGCACCATCAAGACCGCCGTCAAGAAGCTCGACGCCCTCACCGACCCGACCGAGGCGCGCGCCCTTCTCAGCGAAGTGCATGGCATGCTCGACAAGGCCGCGAAACGGAACGTGATGCACGGGCGCACGGCCGATCGCCGCAAGTCCCGTCTGGCGAAGCGAGTCGCCGCGATGGGCGACTGATCGTTTCATCCCTTTCAGAGGCAACAAACCCGCGGATCGCTGGACATTCCGCGGGTTTTCTTGTGTGCGCGGATCAACGGCGACGAGCGCCCGTCGCCGCCAACCGACGGGCCTGTTTCAACATGCGCGCCGCTTCTTCGTGGCGTCCGGCACTCTTGTAGGCGGCGGCCAGGTCGCGGCGGCAGTGGGGATCGAGGGGAGAGAGGCGCATCGCGCGCTCGAGCTCCCGGATCGCTTCGTCTCGGAGCCCCGCGGATGTGAGCGCCCTTCCTCGCGCATGAGCGAAGCGCCCGTGCTCGTTGGCCAGGCGCATGGCTCGCGCGTCGTAGAGCACGCTGCCTTCGGGTGGAATGCGCGGGGGATCGAGCGCCTCGGCGGGGATCGGAGGGAGCGTAGGCACTTCGACACCGGGGGGGAAGACGCGCCAGGCCAGGGCTCGTGGCATCAGGGCCGAACCCTGCAAGATCTCCTCCGGAGTGTCGAGGAGAACGTAGCCGGGTCTGCCTCTCGGACCGCCCGCCAGCAGTCCCCTGCAGATGGCCACGAAATGCCCTTGGAGACGTTGCGCGTCGTAAGGCTCGCCCGCTTCGAAGGGAGCCACCGCCTTCAGGAAACCTTGCGCATCGGGCTTGACCACCCCGTACAAATCCGGCGCGGCCGCTGCCACGTAGTCGTAGTACCAAGAACGGCGAAGCAGCTCCTTGTCGATCAACGCGACATCGGGTCGAACTCCCTCGATCCGCTGCAAGTAGATGGCGGACGAGTAAGCATCCCAACGATCGGTGAGCAGAACGGCGTCGGGCTCAAGACCAGCGAGCAGCGCCCGCGCGTAATCGTCCACCACGGTGTAGTCGGCGCGGGCCGCGATCGGACGGGACGCCAGGCTGGCGGCGACGATGAGCGCGACGGCAACCCCGCGAGAGACGAAGAGCAGTCGGCCGGACCCATGGAAGCGGGCAAGGGAGACCCCCGCGAGTAGCGCGAGCGCGATCTCACCCGGAATCAAGTAGGGGCGGATGTCGGGGATGTCGTAGTTCAGCGTCAAGAGCAGGTTCGCGACGATCACGCTCGCGAGGGCCGCCCCCTCGAGTAGGCGTAACTTGCGCGACACCAGAGCAAGAGCCACGATCGCGCAGAGGGCCGGCGCGTCCTCCACGAGCTCGAATCGAAGCAGCTCTCCGGCCGCCGCGATGAGCGAATCCGCATCTCGGGTGAACATCCACACCTGGTACTGCGCCCCCCGGATGTGCCGCGCGAAGGTTGCCAGTGTGGAGGGGTCGCCCCAGTTCATCAGGGGAGAGGCCGCGGCGCGGATCGGCAGTTGTAGCACGATCGTGTAGCCGATCAGCGCCAGTGCGCCGCCGAGGGCGAGGTCGCCGAGCCGCCTTCGTCTCGGCGATGTGGCCACGAGCGCCAGCCCCATGGGCACCACCGCGAGCACCGAGAGATGGTTGCCGGCCGCCAGGCCGAGCACGAAGCAGTAGAAGAGAAAGATCCGCCGCCGGTCTCCTTGCCGGGTCGTATCGATCCCCTCGAGCCCCAGAACCAGCAAGATTGCCGTCAAGAGCGCCGTCAGGGAGTAGACCTCGACCTCCCCCGCCGCCAGCCACAACGATCTCGAGAACGCTAGCGCGACGGCGACCAGGCCGGCCGAGATCAGCGAGGATCGACTGCCGGCTCCCCGCCGATAGCAGTATCGGGCGATCGCCCACAACACCAACCCGATGGTCGCCGCGGCCGGCGCATGGGAGAGCCACGGCAAGATCGCCGCCGGTGAGGCCGCCGCCCAGGGGGCGAGGGCGTAGCCGAAGAGCGCAAAGAGTGGGTAGCCGGTCGGGTGGGCGATCCCGCCGCTCATGACGACCGTCAT
>CAZFNT010000674.1:0-2328 GCA_964520315.1 uncultured Gemmatimonadota bacterium | reverse complement strand
TCTTCGCTCGCGCTCGCCTCGGCCGGAGCTTCCTCGGTCTCGGTGGTCTCTTCTACGGCGACCTGCTCGACAGCCGGCGCCTCGGGCTCAACAGCCTCCGGCTCCGCGTTCTCGGGTTCCTCCGCTGCGGCCTCGCCACTCGGAGCATCCTCGGCCGGGGGCCCTTGCTCCGCGACCACCGGCGCAACCGCGGCCTCTTCGGCCCCACCTGCCTGCTCCGCCTGCGCCTCTTCGGCAGCGCCCTCCATCATCGCGGCTTCCAGATCGGCGTCCTCACCCTTCGAGGCGAAGTCGAAATCGCCTGCATCGTGCCGCCCCGCGATCACCGCATCGGCAATCGCTTTCGTCACGACACCGATCGACCTGACAGCGTCGTCGTTCGCCGGAATCGGAAAATCGATCTCGGTCGGATCGCAGTTCGTGTCCACGATCGCTATGACGGGAATCTTCAGTTTGCGGCTCTCTTTGACGGCGATCGATTCCTTTCGAGTATCGACCACGAAGACGATCGAGGGCAGATCGACCATCGTCTTCACGCCTCGCAGAATCCTCGAGAGCTTCTCGTGCTCACGCTTGAGCATCAGCCGCTCCTTCTTCGTCAGGCTGTGGAAGCTGCGATCCTCTTCCATATGCTCGAGCCGCTTCATCTTGTCGACCGAGACCTTGATCGTCGCATAGTTGGTCAAGAAGCCCCCGAGCCAGCGCTCGGTGACGAAGAACATCCCGCAACGTTCCGCCTCGGCGACGACCGTCTCTTGCGCCTGGCGCTTCGTGCCCACGAAGAGCACCTTGCCCCCCTCGCGCACATGCTCTCGCACGAACGACGTCGCTTGCCGCAGCCGCGCCTGCGTCTTGCGAAGGTCGATGATATGGATCCCGTTGCGCTTGCCGAAGATGTAGCGGCGCATCTTCGGGTTCCATCGCTTGGTCTGGTGACCGAAATGGGCGCCCGCTTCCAGCAAATCTCTCGCGGTGATCTCGGTCGTGGTCTCGGTGGCAGTCTCAGACATATTCGGCTCCTGGGGTTGTGCCTGGAAGGTCCGCTCGGCCGCCGAGCATGGCTCGACGACACCCCGTCGCACTCATGGACCTTCGCGGTTTGCGCGGCCCCGATGAGGCCGCTTCCATCGCGGTCGAAAAAGAGAACTCAGCGCTTCGAGAACTGGAACCTCGCGCGCGCCCCCTTCTGACCGTACTTCTTCCGTTCGACCTGGCGCGCATCGCGTGTGAGGAAACCCTCACGCCGCAGAGCCGCCCGATTCCCTTCATCCATCTGGACCAGGGCGCGGGCGATCCCGAGGCGCAGAGCACCGGCTTGCCCGGTCTTTCCTCCGCCGACGACCTTCGCCACGACATCGACGCCCGTTCGCGTCTCAGTCGTCAGAAGCGGCCGCTCGACATCTTGAACCAGCACTTCGCGATTCAGATAGTCGAGCACCGCGCCACCGTTGACCGTGATTTCGCCGGTTCCGCCTGGGTGAATCCAGACCTTGGCGATCGCCCGCTTGCGGCGACCCGTCGCTGAAAAAGTAGTCGTGGACATTCCCTAGTTAGCTCCTTGAGCTCGAATGATCAGGCGCGATGCGGGAGCACGTACGGCTCTGGCTTCTGGGCCTGATGGGGATGGTCGGCTCCGGCGTAGACATGCAACTTCTTGAACATCTTCCGCCCCAGCCGGTTCTTCGGCAGCATGCCTTTCACCGCGCGCTCGACGATCAGCTCCGGTCTGCTGGCCCGAAGCGAATCGTAGGTCTGAAAACGCCCCCCACCCGGCCAGCCGGTATAGCGGAAGTACTTCTTCAGCTCCGCCTTTCGGCCGGTGAGCTTCACCGAATCGGCGTTGACGATGATGACGTTGTCGCCGTTGTCGACGTGAGGCGTGAAGTTCGGCTTGTGCTTGCCGCGCAAGAGGCTAGCAACCTGGGTAGAGAGGCGACCGAGGACCATCTCGCGGGCATCGATCACCACCCACTTCCGATCGACGTCCTCCTTGCGCAGGCTCTGCGTGATCATCTCAGACTCCGGCAAATCGCCACACCGCCAATCGGCGGGGGCGGAAAACAGGCTTCGCACGTGGCGGACCACATGAGCCCACCTTTGGCATAGAAGGAGGAGGCTAGCGTCGATGCGATTGGCGTGTCAACGGTTGGCTTGCCGGATTGTCGAAGATCCTTGGGGACAGAGTACTTCGGGGCGTGTTTCCGTGACAAAGGCAGCCAGGCATGCCCCGCCGCCCCGCGCCGTCCGAACTCGCCGCCCTGCAAGACCGCGACCAGACCGAGCCAGGCGCGCTCCTGCCCTGCTCGATTCGGCTACGGCGAGATCGCC
>CAZFNT010000673.1:0-2329 GCA_964520315.1 uncultured Gemmatimonadota bacterium | reverse complement strand
GGGCATCTGAATCCGACCGCTCTCGATTTCGAAACGGTTCTTGCCCAGCAGTGTGTAGGTGCCGCGGATCACCTCGAGCTCACCCTGGATCGTGAAGGGCAGCTCGTCGTAGTCGACCACACTCTCGAGATGTAGCTTGCCGCGCAGCTCCATGTCGGCTTCGCTGTTGCGCAGCCAGAGATTACGATCACCGATCAGAGACAGGTCGTAGCTCAAGACGAAGGGAAGCTCTTCCCCCGGCAGGGCGGGTGGCGGGATCGGCTCGGGCTCCTCTCCCAAAGCGCGGCTGTAGACGGCTTCGTGCACGCGCACGTCTCCGGAGATATGCACGTTGCGCGTGAAACGCACATCCACATCGACCTCCGCCCTCAGATCGGGGATCCAATCGATCGGCAGGCGCTTGCCCCTCACAAACAGATCGTAGTCGACGGGGACGTAGTCCCGCGTGGTGACCGAGCCGCCTGCGGTGAAACGTCCGGTCCTGCCCATCTTCCCCTCGGCGTGCTCGATGATCGCGTCGGAGCCATCTATCCTCGCGGTGCCGGAGATTGCGTGCAGCGGCGCGTTCATCCAGACTAGCTGAACCCTACCATTGTCCAGGGCGAGCTCACCGTGGGCATCCGGCCAGGGAAGGTGGCCGTCCAGGCGACCGTCGAAGCGCAGAGCACCGCTCGCCGACTCGATGTCGGGAACGAGATGGCGAAGGAAAGCCGCATCGAAGTCCCGAAGGCTCAGCTCGACATCCAGAGCTTCGTCGGAGGGCGCGAAGGAGAGTGGGGCCAGGGAGAAAACGAAGGGGACGGTTCCCCTCGCCCTCGAACCGGCCAGATCACGGGCCGCGAGGCTCAGCTTGCCGGCTTCGAACTCGGCCTCGATCGTCAAGTCGGCGTACGGATCGCCGAGCACTGCGAGCTCCACGGCATCGCACGAAAGGACGAGGGTGGGTGACGCCAGCACACCCGAGAGCCCCGCGCTCCCATCGACGTGCCCCTCCAGGGAGTCGAGACCGACGAGAGCGCCCAGCTCGGCAAGACCCCACTCGTGCAGCTCGACCGCAAGCTCGATCGTGTCGAGCCGGCCAGGCGCGGGATTCCAGCCGAGTTGTGGACCGAGCGGGTACTCACCCGAAATACTGATTGTCGATCCGGCGTGACCGGCGCGCAGATGATCGAAGCGAACCCGCCCGTCTTCGAGACCGCCGCCGGCCTCGAGTGTGCCCAGGTAGGCGGGACCGATCGACAGATCCGCGATATTCCACTTTCCATCCACGTTCGGGTTCTCGAAGGTCCCCCGCAATCGCCCCGATGCGCTCAGACTCCCCGAAACGACGTCGACACCGGCTCCGCCCAGCCGCGCTAACCGCCTCAGGTCGATCTCTTCGATCGAGAATCCCATATCGAGCCCGCCGGCGACCCGCCAGAACCCCTCGATCGACAGATCCCCTCCGGCCAAGTGGAGCGCAACCGGATCGAGCTGGAATCCACTCGAATCGGCTCGGAAAACGAGGGTGTCCTGGGCCACCGCCCCCCCCATCGCTGAGTCGAGCGCGAACTCGATCAGTTCGCCGGAGATGCCCTCATCGACGCGGAGGGGGCCGGTGGCTCGGATGTCGCGACGATTCTGTCGGATCAGGAGGCGGTCGAGATAGAGATCCCGCGCGTCCACCTTCAGCTCACTCTCGTCGATCCGGATCGGGAGCACGCCGAGCAACCCCTCGCCACGGATCGCGGCCCGCCCGCTCGGGTGGTGGAAAACGGAGTCCAGATCGACCTCTCCCTCGAAGCGATCCAGCACGAGCGCGCCGTATTCCATCGATTGCCCGCCGTAGGTGGCGGTCAGGCGGGGAGTCTCCAGGGGACCGGTGAGTCTGCCGTCTCCCTCCAGCGCTCCTCGGAGCCCCTCGACCGGAACGAATCGCTCGAAGAACTCGGCGTCGGGATCGAGCGAGAGATGGCCTTCCCAGTGCATCGCCTTCTCATCCTGGTCCACCGCACCGGTGGCGTTGATCCGCGCCCCCTCCCATCCGATGCGCAGGTTGTCGATTTCGTAGCGACCAAGGGCGTAGCGCAGCCTCAGTGCTCCATCGGGCATGGCGAGGTCGAACACTCGGCCGCTCAGCTTCGGCGCGCGCACATCGAGCCAGAGCTCGTCTCCTCCGAAATGCGATCCGGTCAGCTCCACGGGGCCGTTTAGCTCGGTGCCGGTCATGAAACTCAGGTAGGGCTCGATCGCCGCACCGGATGCCGTTCCTTTCAGTCGATAGTCTTGGGTGCGCGGGTCGATCGCGGCGTGGGTCGCGATGATCCCAACCCCCTCGACTATCCCCGTC
>CAZFNT010000672.1:0-2338 GCA_964520315.1 uncultured Gemmatimonadota bacterium | reverse complement strand
ACCGCCACCCCCTTTGCGCGGAACGCCCTCTTCGCGGGGGCGCTGCCCTCGCGGATCCGGCGAGATCACCCCGATCTCTGACAGGACGACTTCAACTCGGCATCTTCATTGAACAGCCACGAGGAGGAGCTCTTGCGCCTCGCGCTGAAGGCGCGTGGTCTCGGCGGGCTCAGGGTTCGCTACGAGCGCGTCGATGGCGGCGAGGTGGCCCACGATCTCGCTCAGCGCCTGGTGTCGTCGGTCGACGTCGATCTCTATTCGGTCGTCTACGGTTTTCTCGATCTCCTGGCTCACAAGAGAGGCGAGTCGGAGGTTCTTCAAGAGATCACGGCCACCGAGGCCGCGTACCGCGATCTGACGACGACATGGTTCGCCCACTCGCCCCTGCAAGAGCTGCTCAGAGCGGCGGCGAAGACCGGGCGTACGGTCGTACTCACATCCGACCACGGCTCGGTGACGGTTCAGCGCAGGGCAAAGGTGGTGGGCGACCGCAAGACATCGAAAGCGGTTCGCTACAAGGTGGGCCGAAATATCCACGCCGATCGAAGACAGGCTCTCGACATCCGCGATCCTGAAGAGTGGGGATTGCCCGCCCCTTCGATCAACACCAACTACCTGGTAGCCAGTGAGGATCATTTCTTCGTGTATCCGAATCAGCAGCGGGAGTACGAGCGTCGACTGACAGGCACTCTTCAGCACGGGGGGGCGAGCCTCGAAGAGATGGTGGTCCCCGTCGTGACTCTGAGACCGAGGTGAGCGAGCTCGTTGCCGATTCGGTCGATAGGATGCGGGCGCTCGGAGCAGCCCTCGGTCGCTCCGCACAAGCAGGGGATGTTCTCCTGCTTCGCGGAGGGCTGGGCTCCGGCAAGACGGAGCTCGTGCGCGGTCTGGCGCGCGGCCTCGGCTGTGAGGCGCGGGTACGCTCACCGACCTTCAACCTGATCCACCGGCTCGAAGGTGGGCGCCTGCTCCTCCACCATCTCGACCTCTATCGAGTCGGTTCTCCCCGAGAGCTCGAACAGCTCGGTCTGGATGAGGAGATGGGGGAGGAGGGCGTCGCGGCCGTGGAGTGGAGTGAACGCTTGCGCGAATTCGAGCCGGCGGAAGCGCTGAGCTGTCGTCTTTCCTTCGCTGGTGAAAGCTCGCGCGCGATCGTTTTCATGCCGCGCGGCTCGCGGGCGGAGGAGTGGGCGCGGCAGACTCTGGGAGACAAAGCAATTGTTGGTTTTGGGGATTGAAGCATCGGGCGGAATCAGCGGGGCCGCCATATCGATCGAGGGGCGAGGGACCAGTGCCGTCGAGTTGGCCGGCCGCGGCCGCCACGCCCGCAGCGTAAGCGATGCCGTCGCGGCCCTCTTGGGCAGCCTCGATCTCTCACCCGGCGAGGTAGAGCTGATAGCGGTCGGGCGAGGCCCCGGCTCGTTCACGGGGCTGCGGGTCGCGATGGGAGTCGCAAAAGGGTTCGCCCTTGGTCAGGGGGCACCGATCGTAGGGGTCTCGTCATTGGCCGCGATGGCGGCGCCGGCGTGCGTCGAGGGCTCGGTCGTGCTCGCGGCGGGCGACGCGAGGCGCAACGAGATCTACGGCGCTCTCTATTCGCCCGATCCGAGCGCGAGTCTGCCCTTACCACTGAGCGAAGAGGCCGCGATCCCCATGGCCCACCTCGGCCGCTGGCTCGCGGACCATCTGCCCCGCGATCTCCCACTCACGATCGCCGGCGATGGGGCGGAGCGGGCCGCCAGCGCTCTCCTCGCCCAGGACGACTTCGAGGCCCCGGTGCATCTCGCCGCGCCGGAGGGCCGGGTTTCCGCTTCTCCCGGATCGGTCGCCCGTCTGGGCCTCGCGCGTTTTCTGATCGACGGTCCCGACGACCCCGAGGCCCTCGATCCGGTCTACATCCGTCCAGCCGTCGGCGTGTGAAAGCGACCCCGCAGATCCGGATCGCAACCCGGGCCGATCTACCGGCCTTGCTCGCCCTGGAGCGTGCGATCTTTCCCGATCCCTGGCCGCGCGCCATGTTCAAAGAGGAGATCGATTCGGGGGGCGTGCTCGTCGCTGAGACCGACGAGGCGGCCAGCATCGTTGGATTCGTCGTCGCGGTTTTCGAGGCGAAGCGGGTCCACATCGCGAATCTCGCCGTCGATCGCGATCACCGAAGGCAAGGGCTGGGACGACGACTGCTCGACGACGCCAACGACGCCGGAGAGCGCAGAGGCGCACGCGCGGCATGGCTGGAAGTACGAGCCTCCAATGCGGAGGCCCGCGAGCTGTATACTGCTGCCGGCTTTCGGGAGATCGGGCGGCGTTCGGGCTACTACCGGCGCAGCCGGCTCCTCGG
>CAZFNT010000671.1:0-2340 GCA_964520315.1 uncultured Gemmatimonadota bacterium | reverse complement strand
GTCCCTTCGAACGCATCCACCAACAGCAGCACTCCATCCGCCATCTTCAGCACCCGCTCCACCTCACCACCGAAATCCGCGTGCCCGGGCGTGTCGATCAGGTTGATGCGCGTGTCTCCATATGTGACCGAGAAGTTCTTCGCGGTGATGGTGATGCCCCGCTCACGCTCCAGTTCGTTCGAGTCCATCACCCGTTCCCTCACCTGCTGCCCTTCGCGAAAGACGTTGCACTGGCGAAGGATCTGATCGACCAAGGTGGTCTTGCCGTGGTCGACGTGAGCGATGATTGCGACGTTGCGGATCTGCACGTGAGGCATCCTTCTATGAATGGGCGCGTTGAATGAGCAAGAGCGAAGAGAGCAGCATGCCAGAAACCACGCTTATCCTTCAGTGCAATCCTCACAGGAGGCTCTACCATGCTCGCCACCCGCCAACGCACGACCACTACGCTTCTCGTTCTCGGCCTGCTACTGCGCATTCCTGCCTCTGCCTACGAGATCCGAGTTCCCGCCGAGTGGGAACCCCAGGCTGGAGTCTGGATGCAGTGGCCTCAGCTCTTCGAGGCCAGCTATCGGCCCAACTTCACCGAGATAGTGCGCGTGCTGCTCGATTACGAGCCGGTGCACATGATCGCGGCCAGCAGCTGGGAGAGGCGCAACGCACGCAACTACCTCGCCAACCGCGGCGTCGACCCCGACCGCTTGGAGTGGCACGTCAAGCTCTACGACTGGGCCTGGATGCGTGACAACGGCCCGATCTGGGTCGAAGCGGACGGAGCGCTGGCGATCGAAGACTGGGCCTTCGACGGCTGGGGCGGCCTGGTCCCTTACTGGTGGAGGGACGACGCCATCCCCTGTCACGTCGCCGACTGGGAATCGGTCCCCTGTCGGACCATCCCGATCGTGCACGAGCGCGGCACACTCGAGTTCAACGGAACAGACGCCGTGATCTCTTCATGGCCGGTGCTCCACGACCGCAACCCCGCCCGCTCCCGCTCCGGTCTCACGAGTATCCAAAAGCGCGCATTCGGCGTCGACCGAGTGATCTGGCTCGAGAGCTGGGCCAGCGACGACCTGACCAAGGGACATGTCGATGGCATCGCCCGCTTCATCGACACCGACAAAGTCGCCGTCGCCCGATACCTGAATCAGTCCCACCCCGACGCCGGAGTCTATGAAGAAGCCGCCGCGATCATCGCCGCCGCGGGCTTTCAAGTCGAAGAGGTCGACGTCCCCGGCTCATTCACCTATCGAGGCATCGAGATGAGCGCGGTCTACATGAACTGGCTGGTCCTGAACGGCGCGGTGTTGATGACCGGCTTCGCCCAGCCCGCGTGGGACGAGGCTGCGCGTCAGCGAGTCCAGGAGTTCTTCCCGGAGCGCGACGTACACATCGTTGACACTCGCGAACTCTGGTACTGGGGCGGCGGCGTACACTGCGTGACCAACGATCAGCCGGCCGGAGACTGATCAGATCTCCAGCAACTCCGCCTCTTTCGCGGTCGTGAGCTCGTCGATCTGCTTCACGAACTGATCGGTCAGCTTCTGAATCTGATCCAGACCGTCGTGCATCAGGTCTTCCGAGAGGTCCCCCGCCTTCACTCCCGCCTTCAGCTTCTCGTTCGCCTCGCGACGCACCGAGCGGATCGAGACGCGGCCGTCCTCGGCCATCTTCTTCACCATCTTCACCAGATCGCGCCGCCGCTCCTCGGTGAGCTGAGGAATCGACAGCCGAATCACGGATCCGTCGTTCGATGGATTCAGACCCAGGTCGGCCACCATGATCGCTTTTTCGATCTCTTTGATCGTCGACTTGTCCCAGGGCTGAATCACGATCAAACGCGGCTCCGGCACTGTAATCGTCGCTACCTGGTTGAGCGGCATCGAGGAACCGTACGCCTCCACACGAACCCCGTCGACGAGCGCGGTCGTCGCCTTGCCCGAGCGCAGGCGCGCGAACTCGTCTTGAGCGTGCTCGATGGCGTTGGTCATGCTCTCTTCGGCTTCGAAGCAAACCTCGTCGATCATTGCGAGTCCTCCTTCACTAGCGTACCGATCTCTTCACCGAGAACGATCTTTCTGATATTCCCTCGCTCACCGATCTTGAACACCACCATCTTCAACCGGTTGTCCATGGAGAGGGAGAAGGCGGTCGAATCCATCACGCGCAGACGGTTCTTGATGGCGTCCATATACGTGACGGTGCGCAGGCGCTTCGCTTTCGGGTCGAGGACCGGGTCGGCGGTGTAGACACCGTCTACATTGGTGCCTTTCAAGATCGCGTCGGCATCGATCTCGGCCGCCCGCAGCACGGCCGCGGTGTCGGTCGTGAAGAAGGGGT
>CAZFNT010000670.1:0-2344 GCA_964520315.1 uncultured Gemmatimonadota bacterium | reverse complement strand
GGAGGGCTTCGACGCGGCGATCGCTCAGCTCGAGCAACGTGTGGAAGAGACACTTCCCGCGCTCCGATTCGACGAGGGGGCGCTTCGCCAAGTGTATCCGCTGCACCCCGCGACGATCGATTTCCTCGAGTCGATTCGGGATCGTTTCTCGCAGGCCAGAGGGGCGGTCGATTTCGTGACGGCGCAGCTCGCGGGCAAACCGGAGCGAGGCATAGAGCCATTTCTCGACCAGCCTTGGGGGGAGTTCGTCACTCCGGAGCGGATCGTTCACCATTTTCGCGATCTGCTCGAGGTGCAGTCGGAGTTCTTGCCGATCGCGCAGCGTCTCTTCCCCTACTACGAGAAGAATCTGCCCGCGCTCTTTCCCGCTCCGGCGCGGGCGGCGCTGGCCCGGCGGGTGGTCGATCTTCTGATCCTGGCCCATCTCACGCCCGACCACGACGGTGTGAGCGCTGAGCAGGCGGCGCAGTGGTTGATGGTCCGGGCCAGCCGCACCGATCCGGCGAAGAACATCGCGATCGTCGAAGGTGTGCTGCGGGAGCTGAGAGATCGAGGTCGCTATGTCTCTCGAGACGGCAACATATTTCGACTCGATCTCGACGATGACGACATCGCCGCCGTCGAGCGCGCGCTCGCGACCGAGAAGTCCGAGCTGAGCGGTTGCGGAGCGGCGCTCTTCGATCGCGTGGCGCCGGAGCTGGCGAAACGCGGTATCGCTCCCTTCGACCTCCCCTGGGAGGAGTGGCAGAGCCGTCGTTTTCGATGGCATTTCCACGAGCGTCATTTCGCGGTCTATGTCGGAAACGAGTCGCCCCCTCCCCCACCCGATATCGGGCCGGCGCTCTGCATTCGACTCCCCTGGGGATCCGCCGAGGGCCCCCGGGATCTTTTCGTGCTTCGCCCCGCGCCGATCGAGTCCGGGCCTGAGCTCCTGGAGCTGGCGGCGCTGCTCGCCGTCGCCCAGCGCTCATGGTCGAAGAGAGCGCACGAGAGGCTCGGCGCACGGATCGACGATCGCTGCTCCACGCTCGTCGCGCGGCTGCGGGCGGCCTACCTCGACGCGGAGCTGATCTCGCCGCGAGGCGAGCGAGCTCCGGCGCAACGGATCGAGTCCAGCGAATCAGGCCCGTGGCTCGAAGGGCTGGCCACCCAGATGACGCGAAAGATCTACCCCGCCTTCGAGCGATTCGCGCCGACGGAAGGGCCCCTTCCCAAGCGAAGCTATCTCGAGCTGGGGCGCTTTGCGAACGCGCACGATCCGCTGGAGGAGAACGGAAGCGACACTATTACGGTTGTCCGCGAGGGGTACTGGGTCCCGATGCGGCTCATCGAAAGGCACGCGCGCGGCTATAGAGCACCGGCTACTCTCGAGAAACACGAGCTTGTTCAGCTCGTGACATCTCGCCTCGACGTAGAGCCGGCCCCTGAGCACCTCTATCAGGTTGCAAGGGAGCCGATATTCGGGCTGGTGGACGATCAGATCGATCTGCTTCTGCTCTTCCTCGTCTTTCAAGGAGAGATCGATCTTCTCAAGGGCCGAAAAAGCTATCGCGAGCTGTACGAGACCATGCCCAGACCGATCCAGTACGACAGGATCGTCGCGGGGCGCGCCCTGGCGGTCGAGGAGCTGCGCGACCTGGAGAGGCTCGTCGATGGATTGCGAATGCGCCGCCCCGAGCGATGGACGGTGCTGGCTCAGCGCAAGGCCGCGGGGCGGATCCGGGAGATCGGGGAGAGCACGCGCGCCAAGCTCCTGGTCTTCGCGGAGCGACTCGAAAAGACCGAGGGCGGCCACGAGCTGGTGACCGAGATCCGCGAGATCATGAACACCTGGACGATCCTCGATACTGGGTCCGACGAGATCGCGGGGTTGCGGCTCTTCCTTCGAGAGATCGGAAGCCCGGAGCAGTTCGTCGCGCGGATGCGCGAGCTCATGCAGCTGCCGGGGCGAGTCGATCGTCTATCGGGCGAGCGACAACGTTTTCTCTTTCTCTTCGGCCACAAGGGGCTCGGAGCGGAATCGCAACCCGAGATGGCCGCCGCTGTGGACGCACTGGGACAAGCACCCGGCATCGCCGCACCGGATGAGCTCGCCCGCTGGATCGAGGGCGCCGAGAATCTGTACGCACGATATGAGAGAAGCTACGCTCGTCTGCACGCGCAGTGGTGGAAAGAGTGGAGCGACCGCGCCGCGGCCTGGACTCCGCCGGCAGTGGCGCGCAGCAGCAATCTGGGGATCGACTCCCTCTTGACGCAATGGTCCACGACGGCGGCATGCGCGCAGGAGCTGAAGTGTCGCGGCCTCATCGATCTGCGCTTTCAGCCGATCTGCACCTGCGATTTC
>CAZFNT010000669.1:0-2353 GCA_964520315.1 uncultured Gemmatimonadota bacterium | reverse complement strand
ACGCACGGTCAGAGCGAAAAATCGGGGCGGCCGCACGCTTGCCGAAGGGACACGGTGCATCGTGCAAGCGAACACCACGTCCGACACTGGCGGCGGGCTGAGCTGTCACGATCGCTCCTCCCCCGCGCTCACCAACTGCGTCATCGCCGACAACACAAGCCTGCGCTCGGGCGGCGGGCTCCACTGCCGCGAAGACTCCTCTCCGACCCTGACCAACTGCACCGTGCAGGGGAACACCAGCGATCGCGGGGGGGGGATCCACTGCTCCGCCTCCCTTCCGAACCTCACCAACTGCATACTGTGGGGCAACTCGCCGGAACAGATCGACCTTGTGGATGGATCCGACATCACGATCGCCTTCTCGGACATCCAGGGCGGCTGGCTTGGCGCGGGCAACATCGACGCCGATCCGGGGTTTCGCTCCTTCGGCGGCCTCGACTGGCTGCTGCGCCCAGGCTCCCCGTGCATCGACACCGGCAGCCTCCTCCTCGAGGACGGCATCTCCGACTGGCACCCGCGCTGGCCGGACCGCTATCGCAACGGTCCCCGCTCCGACATGGGCGCCTTTGGGGGGCCGGGGAACAGCGGCTGGCTGCCCTGAGCAGGTCCGCCAGCCTCGCGGACCGCACCGCCGATGGCGCCGTCGTCCGCGTCCTCCGGTCCGCGCCTGAGCATCTCTGGGCTCCTGGTATCCACGATCCGCCACCCAATTCGCGATTCGCCATGCGAATCTCGCTCTCGGGCAGGGCGCGATGAGCGTAAACGTCTACTTTCGTGTTTGATGCTCGACGTAGCTCCACTACGCCTCCGCCAAAATCGACTTGCCGCCTTGCCTAAGACCAAGATTCGCACGGCTCGGGCACGCATCAGGTGGCGGATTGCGGTGTCTGGTAGGTGGTTGACAAGCGCAGTCACCGCCGCCGTCCCACTGGATGTCACCGTGTATTCTTCGGTCCATGGAAGCTCCCCCGAAACGCACCCGCCACCAGCGCGAGCTCGAACGCGCGCTGATCGCCACCCTCTTCTTCGGAGCGGCGACCGGCATCTTCATGGCCACGCTCAACAACTACCTCGCCAACGTGCATGGTCTGGACGCCCTGGCGCGAGGGGCGCTGGAGTTTCCCAGGGAGCTCCCCGGCTTTCTGATGATCGTGGTAGTAGGGATGCTGCTTCTGGTGCTGCGCGAGACCCAGATGGCCGCGCTGGCGATGCTCTTCGCGGCCATCGGCTCGCTCGGCCTCGGCTATCTCTCCCCCTCCACCTCCGCGGTGGTCGTGTTCATCGTCATCTGGTCTCTGGGCGACCACGTGATCTTCGCCGTCGAGGGACCGATCGGGCTCAAGCTGGCTCGCGACGGGCGCGAAGGACGACGACTCGGCCAATTCGGCGGTGCCCGCAACCTCGGCACCATTCTCGGTGTCGGACTGATCTACGCTCTGGCGAAGCTCCTCGGCGACCGATTCGACCTCTTCTACGCGGTGGCGGCGGCGAGCGCCGGGCTTGCGGGCATCTTCTACGCGGGCCTGCACGTGGGGCGCGGCGACAACCGATCTCGGCGCATCGTCCTGAAACGGAAATACACGCTCTTCTACGCCGTGAGCGCCCTTTTCGGGATCCGCAAACAGATCTTCCTGGTGTTCGGTGGGTGGGTGCTGGTGGAGCTGAACAGCGTGCCGATCAGCACCATCGCGCTGCTATATTTCGTCGCTTCCGCCCTGGGAGTTGTGATGCGGCCGCTCCTCGGTGAGGTCATCGACCGGCTGGGCGAACGAATCGTGCTCGCCACCGACGAGCTGCTCCTTCTCGGAGTCTGTCTCGTCTACGCCTTCGCCACTGATCTTCTGGGCTCGGATCTCGGCCTCTACGCCCTCTACGCAGCCTACATATTCGACTCCGTTCTCTTCGCGCTACGCGTCGCCCGCACCACCTATTTGCAGAAGATCGCCGACACTCCAGACGACATCACTCCGACGATCTCGATGGGGATCACGGTAGATCATTTGGTCGCGATGTCGTTGCCGGTGCTCTCGGGCTACATTTGGCAGAGCTTCGGTTTCCGCTGGGTGTTCCTGCTCGCCGGCGCGATCGCTGTCGCTGGCTTCTTCGTCTGTCTGCGAATCCGCATCCCGGACCGCGCGCCATCTGGAGGATCCGCCTGAGAATCGGCGTCTGGAAGGTCTCGGCCGAGACAGAGGTGCTTCAGCCAGTTAGCCCGAGAACAAGCGCCAATCCACTTTCGAGAAGAAGCATCTTTCGAGTGGGAACCCTGCCTATGCACTCTGTCAGAAACCCTTTGTCGAGCGTGAGGAGCTGAGACACGTTGATGACAGAGTCTCTTGGGAGACCGCTCTCC